>JAFWWO010000047.1 GCA_017523325.1 Anaerotignum sp.
ACCGGCGATTTCATGACCCAGCAGCACTGCTACTACGTCATCTTTCAGATCTGCTTTCAGTCTGGTTGCTTCGCCAACCAATTCCAGACCTACGTTCTGAACTTTGCCGCTTCTCTGTTCAATTACTACGAAAATACCTTTACTCATTGTAGGGTTTCCTCCTTATATTTCAAATTTTAGTCTATGATTCTCTCCAACCCGGCAAAACCATCTATTAGATGATGAATTTTGCTTCCAGTTTGTCCATGATAGCCTTAACAGCTTCGTCAGCAGACAGACCTTCCAGGATTGTACCAGCGCCTTTTACTTCTTTTGTGAAGGACTGGTAAACGTTTGTAGGGGAACCCATCAGACCGATCATGTCAAGTTCAAGGCCATCTTTCAGATCTTCGAAGCCCAATACTTTGATTTCTTTTTCGTAAGCTTCTACGATACCTCTTACTGTCATGTATCTAGGTGTAGCCAGTTCAGCGATTGCTGTCAACAGGCAAGGTGTTTTGATTTTGATGATGTGGTAGCCATCTTCAAACTGTCTTTTTACTACTACATAGTCCTCTGTCGCTTCTTTCACTTCTTCTACATAGGAAACCTGAGGCAGAGCCAATTTTTCAGCAATCTGAGGACCAACCTGTGCTGTGTCACCATCGATTGCCTGACGGCCTGTGATGATCAGGTCATAGCCGATTTTCTTCAGAGCTGCAGCAATGATGCCGGATGTAGCATATGTATCGGAACCACCGAATTCTCTTGCGGAAACCAAATATGCTTCGTCACAACCCATAGCCAGTGCTTCTCTCAGTGCAACGTCTGCCTGAGGGGGACCCATGGATACAACAGTTACTGTGCCGCCCAGCTGCTCTTTCAGAGCCAGAGCTGCTTCAATACCTGTTTTGTCATCGTGGTTGATAATAGAGGGAACACCGTCACGAATCAGTGTACCTGTCTTAGGATCGATTTTAACTTCTACTGTGTCTGGTACTTGTTTAATACATACAACGATTTTCATTATAGTTCGTTCTCCTTCCAAAATTTTAGTATTCAGCCGTTTTAATCCATTCTCGCTCTAATTATCAAACCTTCATAGAGCCGGCGATGATCATTCTCATAGCTTCGTTTGTACCTTCATAGATTTCTGTGATCTTTGCGTCACGCATTGCTCTTTCTACGGGGTACTCACGGCAGTAACCATAACCACCAAACAGCTGTACGCACTGTCTTGTTACTTCGTTTGCAACGTCAGAAGCGAAGTATTTGCACATTGCAGCGTAAGGAGCATAGTTGCCATGCAGATCTTTTTCAGTTGCAGCTCTCCAAACCATCAGTCTGGCAGCGTCAACCTTTGTCTGGCATTCAGCAAGCTTGAACTGTGTGTTCTGATATTTGCCGATGGGCTTACCACCCTGTTTTCTTTCTTTAACATATTTCAGTGTTTCATCGATAGCACCCTGTGCAATACCTACGGACTGAGCACCGATACCGATACGACCGCCGCCCAGAGCTGTCATAGCGATCTTGTAGCCCTGACCTTCTTTGCCCAGCAGGTTTTCCTTGGGAACTTTCACGTTTTCATAGATAACTTCACAGTTGGAAGCTGCTCTGATACCCATACGTTCAATGTTGGGACCAACGGACAGGCCGGGATAATCCTTTTCTACAATGAAAGCAGACATACCCTTAGGGCCTTTTGTCTTATCTGTCAGAGCGAATACGATGAATGTATCAGCGAAACCGGAGTTTGTTGTGAACATCTTTGTACCGTTCAGCACATAGTAGTCGCCTTCCAGCTTAGCTTCTGTACGAACACCGGCAGCATCTGTACCTGCACCGGGCTCTGTCAGACCGAAGCAGCCGATCTTGGAACCGTCAACCAGGGGTCTCAGATATTTCTGTTTCTGTTCTTCTGTACCAAATTCATTGATACAAGGGCAGCAAAGAGATGTATGTACGGAAAGTGTGATACCTGTGGAAGCATCTACCTTGGACATTTCTTCCATACACAGTGTGTATGTCAAAACGTCAGCACCCTGTCCGCCGTATTCTCTGCTGTAAGGAATACCAAAAGCACCGATTTTCTGCAGTTTCTGGAGAAGCTCACGATCGAAATCTTCCGCTTCGTCCATATCCTTAGCGATTGGTTTAATTTCTGTTTCAGCAAATTTTCTGAACAACTCTTGCTGAAGCATCTGAGTTTTTGTTAATTTGAAATCCATTTAATATTCCTCCTATTTTTTAATAAATTTTGAAACATCTGATGAAAACCCACCAGGCATTTCATAAAACTACCTACTTCTTTGACGCTGCCGTCCAGATGCAATTTGGTCTTCTCATCGCTCTGCTTGCAATACGACAAGAAGCCATAATACTTCCACATTGACTATACCATTCTTGTCTAAAAATTGTCAACATCTTTGTCGATAAATATTACATAAAAAACGGCGGCGTTTTATGGTAATACCGACACAAATTCACCTGTCGGCCCCATGAAAAAACCAACAAAAAGGCAGAGGACTTCTCCCTCGCTCTTTCTTGGGAAAAGAAGCGCCAAAACCCACAGCGGAAGGGTTGTTTTGTCAAACATCGCTTTCCGTCCACAGCCAAAAGGGATTGATATTTCGTATGCGAACTACAATGTCGAAAAAATAACACTCACGTTGCCGTTTGTGCGTCTTTTCTGCTTCTTTGTTTATTTTTACTTTACACTATTGTCTTTTCTCTGTCAATATATTTCGCACAGAAACTATTTTTTCCACATTTCCGTTGTCCGACATCTCACCGTCATATTATCTAAAAATATTTTTCTTCTCTCCGACCCCTCCTATTCCTTTTTTATGCGGCAAGAGGAAAAAGTATGTCCACTTTTTCGGATATCTCCCACCCCCTGTTTTTGCATAAAAAAAGGAGCCCGAAACGGACTCCTTGATTTTTGTGTTTCTCACCAAATTACTCGATGATTTCTACTACGGAACCGGCACCTACTGTTCTGCCGCCTTCACGGATAGCGAAACGCAGACCCTGACCCATAGCAACGGGTGTGATCAGTTCGATTGTCATTTCAACGTTATCCCCGGGCATGCACATTTCTGTACCTGCGGGCAGGTTGATTACGCCTGTAACGTCTGTTGTTCTGAAGTAGAACTGAGGTCTGTAGTTGTTGAAGAAAGGTGTATGACGGCCACCTTCTTCTTTGCTCAGAACGTAAACCTGTGCTTTGAATTTTGTATGAGGTGTGATGGAACCGGGTTTTGCCAATACCTGACCTCTTTCGATTTCATCTCTCTGCACACCACGCAGCAGAACACCGATGTTGTCACCTGCTTCAGCCTGATCCAACAGCTTTCTGAACATTTCTACGCCGGTTACAACTACTTTTCTGATTTCTTCTGTCAGACCAACGATTTCTACCTCGTCCTGTACCTTAACGATACCGCTTTCTACTCTACCGGTAGCAACTGTACCACGGCCTGTGATGGAGAATACGTCCTCGACAGGCATCAGGAAAGGCTTGTCAGTGTCACGTTCGGGTGTAGGGATATATGCTTCGATCTGTTCGAACAGTTCCAGAATCTTATCGCCCCAAGAGCCGGAAGGATCCTGCAGAGCCTGGAATGCGGAACCTCTGATGATGGGAATATCATCACCGGGGAATTCATACTCGCTCAACAGTTCTCTGATTTCCATTTCTACCAGGTCAAGCAGTTCTTCGTCCTCAACCATGTCGCATTTGTTCATGAATACAACGATGTAAGGAACGCCTACCTGTCTGGACAGCAGGATATGTTCTCTTGTCTGAGCCATAGGGCCGTCTGTTGCAGCTACTACCAGGATAGCACCGTCCATCTGTGCAGCACCTGTGATCATGTTTTTAACATAGTCAGCGTGTCCGGGGCAGTCAACGTGTGCATAGTGTCTGTTGGGTGTTTCATACTCAACGTGAGCTGTGGAAATTGTGATACCACGTTCTCTTTCTTCGGGTGCTTTATCGATGTTTTCGAAAGCAACCGCTTCACCTGTCTGGTATCTTTCATGCAGTGTCTTTGTGATAGCTGCTGTCAGAGTTGTTTTACCATGGTCAACGTGACCGATGGTACCGATATTCATATGAGGTTTCGTTCTTTCAAATTTTTGCTTTGCCATTTTACATTATCCTCCTTAATAAATTGTTGGAAATCTATTGAGTTTGATACATTTTCTGGAATGTATCCATCAATTTCAATTATATTAGACTTCTTGTCTTTTTGCAATACCAAAAATCATTTCTGCATTGTATTTTTGGTACAACCCTCCCAAAAGGAACTGCAGCAGGTTTATTTTCTGCCTTCCAGCACCTTCTCCTGAACAGATTTCGGGCAGGGTTCATAATGGTCAACTTCCATTACATAGTTACCGCGACCCTGAGATCTGGAACGCAGGTCTGTGGAGTAACCGAACATTTCAGCCAGAGGCACGAAGGAGTGGATTACCTGCACACCGTTTCTGGCTTCCATACCGTCGATACGGCCACGGCGGGAGTTGATATCACCGATAACGTCGCCCATGTATTCCTCGGGTACGGTTACGGTTACCTTCATGATGGGCTCCAGCAATACGGCATCGCCCTTTCTCATGGCTTCCTTGAACGCCATGGAACCCGCTACCTGATATGCGGATTCGGAGGAGTCTACTTCATGGTAGGAACCATCGTAAACTTCTGCCTTTACGCCCAGTACAGGGTAGCCGCCCAGAATACCGCTCTGCATTGCCTGCTGGATACCTTTATCAATTGCGGGGATATATTCCTTGGGAATGGAGCCGCCCACAGTTGCATTGACAAATTCATAGTTGTTTTCTGCATCGGTAGGAATGGGATAGAAACGAACCTTACAGTGACCATACTGACCACGACCGCCGGACTGACGTACAAATTTACCTTCTACATCAACCTCTTTACGGAAGGTTTCTTTATATGCAACCTGAGGCGCACCAACGTTTGCTTCTACCTTGAATTCTCTCAGCAGACGGTCAACGATGATTTCCAGATGCAATTCACCCATACCGGAGATAATGGTATCGCCGGTTTCTGCGTTGGTATATGTCTTAAAGGTGGGGTCTTCCTCCGCCAGCTTCGCCAGCGCAATACCCATCTTATCCCGACCTGCTTTTGTCTTAGGCTCAATCGCAACGGAAATAACAGGTTCAGGGAATACCATGGATTCCAGAATAACTTCATGGTCCTCATCACAAATGGTATCGCCTGTTGTGGTCAGCTTAAAGCCGACAGCCGCTGCAATATCACCGGAATATACTTTATCAATTTCTTCTCTGTGGTTTGCATGCATCTGCAGGATACGGCCAACACGTTCCTTTTTCCCCTTTGTGGAGTTATATACGTATGTGCCGGAATCCAGTGTGCCGGAATACACACGGAAGAATGCCAGTTTCCCTACGAAGGGGTCATTCATAATCTTGAATGCCAGAGCGGAGAAAGGCTCTTCATCGGAAGAATGTCTTTCCGTTTCTTCCCCTGTGGCAGGGTCGATACCCTTAATTGCAGGGATATCAATGGGTGCGGGCATATATTCGATAACGCCGTCCAGCAATTTCTGAACACCTTTATTTCTATATGCGGAACCGCAGAATACAGGAACCAGCTCGCAAGCGATACAAGCCTTACGCAGTGCTTCTTTCAGCTCTGCTTCGGAAATTTCTTCTTCTGCGAAGAATTTTTCCATCAGCGCTTCATCTGTTTCGCAGATGGCTTCGATCATTTTTGCTCTGTATTCCTCTGCTTTTGCCTGATAATCCGCAGGGATATCTTCTTCATCTACTTCTGTACCTGTTGCGTTTTCATATTTATAAGCCTTCATCTTCATCAGGTCGATGATGCCCACGAAATCACTTTCGGTACCGATAGGCAGTGTCACTGCAACAGGTGTGCAGCCCAATCTGTCTACCATCATCTGTAATACATTGTAAAAGTCTGCACCCATAATGTCCATTTTATTGACAAATGCCATTCTGGGTACGTTATAGTTATCCGCCTGACGCCATACGGTTTCAGACTGAGGCTCTACGCCGCCCTTTGCGCAGAATACGCAAACTGCACCGTCCAGTACACGCAGGGAACGTTCTACCTCTACTGTAAAGTCAACGTGTCCGGGTGTGTCGATAATGTTGATTCTGTTATCTTCCCAGTGACAAGTTGTTGCAGCGGAAGTAATTGTGATACCTCTTTCCTGTTCCTGCTCCATCCAGTCCATGGTTGCAGTACCTTCATGGGTATCGCCGATTTTATAGTTACGGCCGGTGTAGAACAGGATACGCTCTGTAAGAGTAGTCTTACCGGCGTCGATATGTGCCATAATACCAATATTTCTTGTCTTGGCAAGCGGAAACGCTCTGTTTGCCACGCTTACTCCTCCTTTGTTCCGATAGAATCAGATGATTGGAAAGACCTGCAAAAAGTCTTTCCAAAAATCCCGTTTTCCATTCTGAATGATTACCATCTGAAATGAGAGAAGGCCTTGTTTGCCTCTGCCATTTTGTGTGTTTCGTCTTTCTTCTTGCAAGCACCGCCCGCATTGCTCAATGCGTCGATGATTTCAGCTGCCAGACGGTCTACCATTGTCTTTTCGCCACGTTTTCTGGAATAAATGGTCAGCCATCTCAGACCCAGTGTCTGACGTCTTTCCGGTCTGATTTCCATAGGAACCTGATAGGTAGCACCGCCCACACGGCGAGCTTTTACTTCCAGCACAGGCATGATATTGCCCAACGCTTCTTCAAACGCTTCCAGGGGCTCTTTGCCTGTCTTTTCTGCTACTTTTTCGAATGCACCATAAACGATCTTTTCCGCTACACCCTTTTTCCCGTCCAGCATGATGCTGTTGATCAGCTTTGTCACCAGCTTGCTGTTGTAGATAGGGTCAGCCAAGACCTCTCTTTTTGCAACATGTCCTTTTCTTGGCACGATTCTTCCCTCCTTATGAATAATGGATATTCTCGGTACTTCACGAGCCCATTGCCCGTGTTTTCATGCCTTATCTTTATCAACCTATATCTCGTCTAAGCAATCGCAGATTGTATTGATCTGTATAAGGCATTTCTTTGATAAAATTCAGTTTTTAGCTTTTTGCTGCAGCTTTGGGGCGTTTTGCGCCGTATTTGGATCTAGCCTGCATTCTGTTTGCAACGCCTGCTGTATCCAGCGTACCTCTCACGATGTGGTAACGCACACCGGGAAGGTCCTTTACTCTGCCGCCTCTGATCAGAACAACGCTGTGTTCCTGCAGGTTATGGCCTTCACCGGGGATGTAAGCTGTTACTTCAATCCCGTTGGAAAGACGTACTCTGGCAATTTTTCTCAGCGCAGAGTTCGGCTTTTTCGGTGTGGAAGTCTTTACAGCTGTACATACGCCTCTTTTCTGAGGAGAAGAAACGTCTGTTGCCTTTTTCTGCAAAGAGTTCAGCCCTTTCTGCAAAGCGGGAGCTGTGGATTTTTTCTCAACAGTCTGTCTGCCTTTTCTTACTAACTGGTTAAACGTAGGCATACTTGCACCTCCTTATAAAATAAATACGATCTGCTATTGCAATATTTCTGCCTGATGCCCCGTTTTTTCGGGCTCGCTTAGAAAAGCCCATAAAACCGGACACTAAAACAGTTTATCATCGCCTTTTGGAAAAGTCAAGAATTTTTATGGGCACCTTCCATTTTTTCTGCATTTCTCCCCATGCTTTACAATTTTTCTCCCCCGCAGGCAAAAAAACAGGGAGAGCACCGGCAATTTCAGCGCTCTCCCATCTTGATTTCCTCATGATGCTTTTGCAATATAGCCTTACATCATTTGTTCTTCCTCCACAGCCTCCACGGGAACGGTTTCCTCTGTTTCCGCTTCTGCCTGTTCCACGCCTTCCGGCTCTATTTCAATATTGCGGTATCTGGTCATACCCGTACCGGCGGGAATCAGCTTACCGATAATGACATTTTCCTTCAGACCGATCAACGGGTCAATTTTACCCTTGATGGCCGCTTCCGTCAGCACCCTTGTGGTTTCCTGGAAAGATGCGGCGGAAAGGAAGGAATCTGTCGCCAAGGACGCCTTCGTAATACCCAAAAGCACTCTGGAGCCTTTCGCCGGTTCTTTGCCCTCTGCCTCCAAAGCGGCATTGGTGTTTTCAAAGGTCAGCCAGTCCACCAGACTGCCGGGCAGGAAATCCGTATCGCCGTTTTCCTCAATCTTCACACGCTTGAGCATCTGCCGCACGATAACCTCGATATGCTTATCGTTGATTTCTACACCCTGCAAGCGGTACACTCTCTGTACTTCCTGTAGCATATAATCCTGCACACCGCGCAGACCCTTAATCTTCAGGATATCGTGGGGGTTTACGCTGCCTTCTGTAATTTCATCGCCGGCCTCTACCACATCGCCGTCATATACCTTGATTCTGGAGCCGTAAGGAATCAGATAATCCTTCGTTTCTCCCGTTTCGGGGTTAGTGATGACAACCTCACGCTTTTTCTTGGTATCGTTCAGCGTCACCTGACCGCCAAATTCTGCAATAATCGCAAGACCTTTCGGCTTTCTCGCCTCGAACAATTCCTCGACACGGGGCAGACCCTGTGTAATATCGTCCCCGGCGATACCGCCTGTATGGAAGGTACGCATAGTCAGCTGTGTACCCGGCTCACCGATGGACTGAGCCGCAATAATACCAACAGACTCGCCGATACGCACATATCTGCCGCTGGCAATATTGGCGCCATAGCACTTCGCACAAATACCGATATTGGAACGGCAGGTCAGAACGGTTCTAATCAGAACCTTCTTAATGCCGGCTTTTTCCACCTGCTCCGCCTGATCCACGGTAATCATGGTATCGGCAGGCACAATGACCTCTCCCGTTTCGGGGTGGATAATATCCAGAACAGACCATCTGCCGCGAATACGATCCTGCAGGCTTTCGATGACTTCGTTGCCGTCCATGAATGCGGATACCCACAGACCGGGGGCTTCGGTTTCCTCCTCGCCGCAGCAATCCCATTCCCGAATGATGATTTCCTGAGAAACGTCTACCAAACGACGAGTCAGGTAACCGGAATCGGCTGTTCTCAGCGCAGTATCCGTCAGACCCTTTCTGGCACCATGGGCGGAAATGAAGTACTCCAATACGGACAGCCCTTCACGGAAGTTAGACTTAATCGGCAGTTCGATAATTCCACCGGAGGGGTTGGCCATCAGACCACGCATACCCGCCAGCTGTTTAATCTGGCTGTTGGAACCACGGGCACCGGAGTTGGCCATCATATAAATGTTGTTATATTTTCCCAGTCCTGCCAGCAGCGCCACTGTAATCTTATCATTGGCTGCATTCCACGCCTCGATAACCTTATTATGACGCTCCTCGTCTGTCATCAGACCACGTCTGAATTTTCTGGTAATCTGTTCCACCATATCCTCCGCCTCTGCCAGATATTCCTGCTTCTCCTTGGGAATCTCCATGTCGGAAACGGATACAGTCAGAGCGGCTCTGGTGGAGAATTTATAGCCCAGCGCTTTGATTTTATCCAGCACAGCGGCTGTTTCCGTAGAACCACAGCGGTTGATACATCTGTTGATGATTTTGCCGATGCCTTTTTTGTCTACCAAAAAGTCAATTTCGTATCTGAATTTATCCTCGTCCTTCGTTCTGTCTACATAGCCCAAATTCTGGGGAATTGCTTCATTAAATATAATACGGCCGACGGTGGTCTGCACCAGTCTGGTTTCCTCTACACCGCCAAATGTCAGTGTTCTTCTGACTTTGATGACCTCCTGCAACGCAATTTCATGGTTATCATATGCCAAAATGGCTTCTTTCTCGTCTTTGAATACCTTTACGATACTATCGCCTTTTGCCTTTACCACTTTGCCCATTTCGTCCAGCACATCTTCCTCATAGGTCTGATTCAGGTCTTCTCTTTCCAACGTCAGGTAATACATACCCAAAATCATATCCTGAGAAGGCACCGTCACAGGCGCACCATCGGAAGGCTTCAACAGGTTATTGGGGGAAAGCAGCAGGAAACGGCATTCTGCCTGTGCCTCCACGCTCAAAGGAACGTGAACCGCCATCTGGTCACCGTCAAAGTCGGCATTATACGCCGTACATACCAAGGGGTGCAGTTTAATGGCACGCCCCTCTACCAGAACAGGCTCAAAGGCCTGAATACCCAATCTATGCAGGGTAGGGGCACGGTTCAGCATAACCGGATGCTCTTTGATGACATCTTCCAATATATCCCAAACCTCTGTCTGCAACCGTTCTACCATTCTCTTGGCGGATTTGATATTATGGGCCAAACCGTCCTCCACCAGCTTTTTCATGACAAAGGGCTTAAACAGTTCAATGGCCATTTCCTTCGGCAGGCCGCACTGATAAATCTTCAGTTCTGGGCCGACTACGATAACGGAACGGCCGGAATAGTCTACACGCTTACCCAACAAGTTCTGACGGAAACGTCCCTGTTTCCCTTTCAGCATATCGGACAGGGATTTCAGGGCTCTGTTGCCGGGGCCTGTAACAGGTCTGCCACGTCTGCCGTTATCAATCAAGGCGTCCACGGCCTCCTGCAACATTCTTTTTTCGTTTCTTACAATAATATCCGGTGCGCCCAAATCCAGCAGGCGTTTCAGACGGTTATTTCTATTGATCACTCTTCTATATAAATCATTCAGGTCGCTGGTGGCAAAACGTCCGCCGTCCAGCTGTACCATAGGCCGAATATCCGGCGGGATAACGGGAATGGCGTCCAAAATCATCCATTCCGGCTTATTTCCGGACAGGCGGAAGCTTTCCACAACCTCCAGCTTTTTGATGATACGGACTCTTTTCTGCCCCGTAGTATCCTCCAACTGTGCCTTCAGTTCCTCGGATTCCTTTTCCAAATCGATATCCATCAGCAGTCTTTTGACAGCCTCCGCACCCATGGCCGCTTCAAATCCGTTGCCGTATTTATCATAGGCTTCTCTGTATTCCCGTTCGCTCAACAGCTGTTTATATTGCAGTTCTGTATCGCCGGCGTCCAGCACTACATAAGATGCAAAATACAGCACCTTTTCCAAGGCTCTGGGGCTCATGGAAAGTATCAGACCCATTCTGGAGGGAATCCCCTTGAAATACCAGATATGGGAAACAGGAGCCGCCAGCTCGATATGACCCATTCTTTCCCTTCTTACCTTTGCCTTTGTAACCTCAACGCCGCAACGGTCGCAGACTACCCCTTTATAACGGATTCTTTTATACTTCCCGCAATGACATTCCCAGTCTTTGGTGGGGCCAAAAATTCTTTCGCAGAACAGGCCGTCTTTTTCCGGCTTCAGCGTTCTATAATTGATGGTTTCCGGTTTTTTAACTTCGCCTCTGGACCATTCATGGATTTTTTCGGGAGACGCCAAACCAATCTTTATGGAATCAAATACGATTCCCTGCTCTGTCTGTTGTGTATTCATGGCTTTCTTCTCCTTTCTTATTCCTCATCCTCAAAATCATCGTCCAAATCGCCCAAATCGTCATAGGTATCCTCCAGCAAATCGCTGTTATCCGCCTCTGTGCTTTCTTCGCCGTCAAAGAGGAAATCTACCAATTCCTCTTCCGCCGTCATCGGTCTGGGCTGACGGTAATCCCGCTCATCTGATTCATAGCCGGCAATATTGACATTCAAATCGTCCACATCTTCAATGGATTCCTTGATTTCCACTTCTGTCTGATCCTCACGCAATACACGGATATCCAACGCCAAGGACTGCAATTCCTTCAGCAATACCTTAAAGGATTCCGGTACGCCGGGTTCGGGGATATTCTCCCCTTTTACGATGGATTCATAGGTCTTTACATGGCCTACAATATCATCGGACTTGACTGTCAGGATTTCCTGCAAGGTATAAGCAGCGCCGTAGGCCTCCAGCGCCCATACTTCCATTTCACCGAAACGCTGACCGCCGAACTGCGCCTTACCGCCCAAAGGCTGCTGGGTTACCAGTGAGTAAGGGCCGGTGGAACGAGCATGAATTTTATCGTCTACCAAGTGGTGCAGCTTCAAATAGTGCATGAAGCCGATGGTAACACGGTTATCGAAAAATTCACCGGTACGTCCGTCACGGAGGGAAACCTTACCGTCTCTGCCCAGGGTTACGCCCTTCCATTCTTCTCTATGATCTCTGTTTGCGTATAATTCATCGTAAATGTCACCCTGCAGCAGAGGCTTCCATTTCTCGGAGAATTCCTCCCATTCGGAATTGACATAATCATTGGCCATTTCCAAAGTGTCCATAATATCCACTTCGTTTGCCCCGTCAAATACGGGCGTACTGATTTTCCAGCCTAAAGCCTTTGCCGCCAAGGACAAATGGGTTTCCAATACCTGCCCGATATTCATACGGGAAGGGATACCCAGCGGGTTCAGCACAATATCCAGCGGGCGTCCGTTGGGCGGGAAGGGCATATCCTCCACAGGCAATACGCGGGAAACAACATCCTTATTCCCATGGCGGCCCGCCATCTTATCCCCTACGGAAATCTTACGCTTCTGCGCAATATACACACGCACCAGCTGGTTTACGCCGGGGCCTACATCATCACCGTTTTCTCTGGTGAATATTTTCACATCAACTATAATACCTGTTTCGCCATGAGGCACTCTCAGGGAGGTATCTCTAACCTCTCTCGCCTTTTCGCCGAAGATGGCACGCAGCAGGCGTTCCTCCGCCGTCAGCTCCGTTTCGCCCTTAGGCGTTACCTTTCCGACCAGAATATCGTTGGGACGCACCTCTGCACCGATACGGACGATACCCCTTTCGTCCAAATCCTTCAAGGCATCATCGCCTACATTGGGAATATCCCTCGTAATTTCTTCCGGCCCCAGCTTTGTATCTCTGGCATCGGCTTCAAATTCACTGATGTGTACGGAGGTATAAATATCCTCCTGCACCAGCTTTTCGCTGAGCAAAACAGCATCCTCGTAGTTATAGCCTTCCCATGTCATAAAGCCGATCAGCGGGTTTTTGCCCAATGCCAGCTCACCTTTACTGGTAGAAGCACCATCGGCAATAATATCGCCGGCCTCCACCCGTTCACCTACATCCACAATCGGCTTCTGGTTCAGGCAAGTGCTTTGGTTGCTTCTCTGGTATTTAATCAATTTATAGCTATCCCGCATAGAAGCATCGTTACGAATGACAATTTCATCGGCAGAAACACGCTCTACCACACCGCCGTTTTTCGCAATCACGCAAATGCCGGAATCCTTCGCCGTTTTATATTCCATACCTGTGCCCACAATGGGAGAATCCGTCACCATCAAAGGCACTGCCTGCCTTTGCATATTGGAGCCCATCAGCGCACGGTTGGCATCGTCATTTTCCAGGAAGGGAATCAGCGCCGTAGCCACAGAAACCATCTGCTTGGGGGATACGTCCATCAGTTGTATCAGACTTCTGTCTACTTCGATGATATCCTCTCTGTGACGGCCCGTTACCTTCTTATTCAGGAAATGCCCCTCTGCGTCCAAAGGCTCGTTGGCCTGTGCCACGTTATAGTTTTCCTCCTCGTCCGCCGTTACATAAATAAACTCATCGGTAACACGAGGTTCCTCACCCGTCTGATCCACCTTTCTGTAAGGCGCTTCGATGAAGCCGTATTCATTGATGCGGGCAAAAGTTGCCAATGTGTTAATCAAACCGATATTCGGGCCTTCCGGTGTTTCAATGGGGCACATTCTGCCGTAATGGGAATGGTGTACGTCACGGACTTCAAAGCCGGCTCTTTCTCTGGAAAGACCGCCGGGGCCCAATGCAGAAAGTCTTCTCTTATGGGTCAATTCAGACAGCGGGTTATTCTGGTCCATAAACTGGGACAGCTGGGAGCTGCCGAAGAACTCCTTGATTGCCGCCGTCACGGGACGCACGTTAATCAACGCCTGGGGCGTGACCACTGCCAAATCCTGCGTGGTCATTCTTTCCCGCACCACTCTCTCCATTCTGGCAAGACCGATACGGAACTGATTTTGCAGCAATTCCCCTACGGAGCGAATACGTCTGTTGCCCAGATGGTCAATATCGTCCACATTGCCATAACCATAATCCAAATGCATCACATAGCTGATGGATGCAAAAATATCTTCCAATGTAATGTGCTTAGGAATCAATTCGTGGATATTTTCCTTAATGGCCGCCTTAATTTCCTCTGCCGTTTCGTATTCGGAAAGTATTTTTGCCAGCACAGGATAATGCACTCTTTCCTTAATATTCAATTCCTCTGCCGTCAAGCCAAATTCCTCGATAAAGGGATTGATATCAACGGTTTGGTTTGTCAAAACCTTCAGATTTCTATCTTCCAGCCGGATATAGACATAGCCTACGCCCGTATCCTGAATCTGATCGCACAGCTCCATGGTCAATACATCGCCGGCCTCTGCCACCACTTCACCCGTCATGGGGTCAACAACAGCCTCCGCAAGCTCTGCACCACGCACACGATTACGCAATGCCAGCTTTTTATTGAATTTATAACGGCCTACCTTGGCCAAATCATACCGCTTGGGGTCAAAAAACATACCGTTCAGCAAGGAAGCGGAACTTTCTACCGTGGGCGGTTCACCGGGACGCAGTTTTCTGTAAATCTCAATCAGACCTTCTTCATAGCTTTTGGCAACGTCCTTTTCCATAGTCGCCAAAATTTTCGGGTCTTCACCGAACATTTCCAGAATTTCCGCATCGGTACCAATGCCCATGGCACGAATCAGCACCGTCACAGGCACCTTTCTGGTACGGTCTACTCTGACAGAAAATACATCGTTGGAATCGGTTTCATATTCCAGCCATGCCCCTCTGTTGGGAATGACTGTGGAGGACAGCAGCTTTTTGCCCACCTTATCATAATCCGATGCATAATAGATTCCGGGGGAGCGTACCAGCTGGCTGACGATAACACGTTCCGCACCATTGATGATGAAGGTACCGGTTTCTGTCATCAAAGGGAAATCCCCCATGAAAATTTCCTGTTCCTTCAATTCGTCCAGCTCTCTATTGTAAAGTCTGGCCTTTACCTTCAGGGAAGCGGCATAAGTAGCATCTCTTTCCTTACATTCTTCAATAGAATATTTCGGCTCGGAATCCAAAGAAAAATCAATAAATTCCAGTATCAGATTGCCGTTGAAATCGGTTATGGGAGAAATATCCTCAAAAACCTCTCTCAGCCCTTCGTCCAAAAACCACTGATAGCTGTTTTTCTGCACCTCAATCAAATTCGGCATTTCCAGAACTTCGTTAATCTTGGAATAACTCATTCTGCTGGTGTCGCCAAATTGAAGTGCATGAATTCTGTTTTTTTCCATCTTGTCACCTCTCGTAAACTAGACTGCACCGACAAAGCTGCCGCCATTACGGCGGAAAGAACACAAAAAATTTAGAATTACCCAAACAAATTTAGACCTTTGCCTGCACTGCCTTTGATCAGCAGCCATGACAAAAGCCTGTTCATTTAAGAAATTCTAATCCAAACCCTTAGAACAGTCTGCATAAAGCCTCCCGTTCTCATATAAATTGAACAAATACCCCGTTCCATTTTTGTGCTTTGTGCGCATAATGCCCATGAAAACCGCGATTCCGAAAAAAAAATTGTTGAATTTTGGTCCCCACTGTGCTATACTGGCATAAGCTATAGAATAAAGCATTGTTCGCCAATGTGTGAAATATTTTATCATTGAAAAGGCTTGGTGTCAAGCCTTTTTTTATTTATTTCCCCTCTTTTTTGCAGGACTCCTTTCTCTTTTTGCTGCTTCATGGATAGTCCTTTTACGCCGGCTGTTTTTCTGTATTTTTCTGTCAAAATTTCAATTCGCACAAAAATTTTTCGTTTCGAGGAAAAATTTCATGAATGTTTTTTTCATTTCTCTCACTGTTTTTTTGTATTTTTGTGAAAAAATTTTGTACTTTTTTTCGTACAATCCGTTTTTCACCCCTCTCGCTTTACTTCCGCCTCATTTCCTGCTACACTGGCTGTATGATTTTTAAGGAAAGGCGGGGATTTCATGAAAGAAAATTATCAGCTGATACTGGAAAAAACCATACAGTCCATTTCCGAGGAAGGAAAACGCCCCCGTCTGTTGCTCCACAGCTGCTGCGGGCCTTGCTCCTCCTATGTATTGGAGTATTTATCTCAATTTTTCGATATCACTGTGTTTTATTATAATCCCAATATCTCTCCCCCGGAAGAATTTCGCTTCCGGGCAGAGGAACAGCAGCGGCTCATGGGAGAAATGCCTTTATCCGCTCCCGTTTCCTTTTTATTGGGGGAATATGAGCCGGAAAAATTCTTCGCCTTGGCAAAGGGCCATGAAACGGAGCCGGAGGGCGGCGAACGCTGTTTTGCCTGCTATCGCCTGCGATTGGAACGCACTGCCCAAGCGGCAAAGGACGGACGCTTTGACTTTTTCACCACCACCCTTTCCATCAGTCCCCACAAAAACGCACAGGTACTGAACACACTGGGGAAAGAACTGGCGGAAGCCTACGGTGTACCCTATCTGTTCTCCGATTTCAAAAAGAAAAACGGCTATCGCCGCTCCTGTGAGCTTTCCTTGCAATACGGGCTTTACCGGCAGGATTATTGCGGCTGCCCTTATTCCAAGGCAGAGGCAGAACAGAGAAAAGCCCGCCAACGCTGATTTCGAGAAAAGGATTTCTATGGCACAAAAACAAAGAGTTTTGAAGCATTGACAGAATCTTTCAACGGCAAGCATCTTCAAAACTTTGCAAGCAAATGCATAACTACTATGAGGAGGAAAAGAAAAATGAGTTTCATCACACGAATTGCACTCATATATTTCTTTTTATTTTTATTTATTTTGGCACTTCTTGCTTTCGTTAAGAAAAAGAAGTTTATCGGTATTATTCTTATCAGCATCACAGTTTTGAGCTGTGGAATGCTTTGGTATTTATGGGTATCTTCGCCGATGTAAATCTTTTTTGTTTTATCAATTTCACGGATTTCAAAAGGAAAATAAGCAAAAAACGCTTTTCAACGCTGATTTTCAGAAAGGGTTTTTCCTATGACACAAAAAAACAAAGGGGTCTGCTGTATTTTGCTTTCCTCTTTTTCTTTCGCATTGATGAATTTATTTGTACGGCTTTCGGGGGATTTGCCCTCGGTGCAAAAAAGCTTCTTCCGCAACTTCGTGGCAATGCTGTTTGCCGCATTCATATTATGGAGGGAACGGCAACCTACGGAAATCCGATTGGATACTACCTCCAAGAAATATCTTCTCCTACGCTCCCTTTGCGGCACCATCGGCATACTCTGTAATTTTTACGCCGTGGATCATTTGGTGCTGGCAGACGCCTCCATGCTCAATAAAATGTCTCCGTTTTTTGCCGTACTTTTCGGCATACTGATATTAGGCGAAAAAATCAATCTGTTTCAAGGGCTTTCCGTTTTGGCCGCTTTTATCGGGGCATTATTCGTCATCAAGCCCTCCGCTCAAATGGGTACCTTCCCCGCCCTCATCGGTCTTTTGGGCGGACTGGGTGCCGGTATGGCCTATACCTATGTCAGGGCATTGGGTCAACGGGGAGTAAAAGGCCCGTTTATCGTCTTTTTCTTCTCCGCTTTTTCCTGTGTCGTGACCCTGCCTTATCTGCTGTTTCATTACCATTCCATGACGGTACAACAGTTGGGCATTCTTCTTCTGGCAGGACTGGCGGCGGCCGGCGGACAGTTTTCCATTACGGCGGCGTATACCTTCGCCCCCGCCAGGGAAATCTCCGTTTACGATTATTCCCAGATTATATTTTCTGCCCTTTTAGGCTATTTGGTATTCGGGCAGGTTTCCGATGCTTTCAGCTGGCTGGGCTATCTCATCATTACATCTACGGCAATTCTGATGTTTCTTTACAACAACCGTCTGCATACCCAAACCATGCGATAGGAGGAAATTATGCTATTGGAACGCACCTTTCACACATTATGCCGCATAGAAAACGAACGGCTGCAGCTGCCGATTTTCTACGAAAGTCCCATTGCTCTGCGTTTTGAAATCGGGGACCCCGAAATCCCTGTATTTCTCCATGAAATACAGCAAAATCCCCTGTATTTTCGCAGTGCCCTTTGGCGGGCTTCTTTTCTTTATGAGAAAACCGCCCCCTTTGACACCCTCCTTTGGGTGCTTTACCGCTCCCCTGATACAAAAACGGAGATTGACGAATTGCTCTCTCGTTTTTGCCGACTGACGCTTACGCCCCCACCGGCGGAGGTCTATCAGCAGGAAACCACCGATGCGGACGGCGAACCTTTGACACGGATTTTCTTCTTTTGGGACCTAACACAAACACCCCTCAAGCCCGGTCCTCTTTTAGATGGGATACTTGCTTCGGAATTGGGGGGTTTTCGGGAACTTTCCTCCGCCGTATTCCTCTTTGATACAAAGCGGCATATTCTATTCCACCCCTATGACGACAGGGGGCTGGATATTGTGGCAGAGAAAAAGGAAATTCTTCTTCCCCTTTATCGCGATTGCCGAAATTGGCTTTTGGACTATGATTGGGAACGTATGCAGAAAATATTTGAAGGCATCTGTGACTGATGCCTTCTTTTTTATTGTACCATATCCAACAATTCTTCTAATGTATAGGTACATTTCTCTTTTCCATAATCTATTGTCAATGTATATTCTTCTATATCTACGCCTGATTTTGTTGTCGTTATAGCATTGATTTGATTGTTCTCTTCAAAAGTTGTGAATATAGACACCGGATTGTTTCCGTTTTGCACCATAACACTCTGTTCTGTTGCCTCTTGCTCCGTCACTTTTTGCAAATGCTGTCCGTCTTTATTCAAAACCAGCCTTGCGGATTCATTTTCCGCCAATTCTACCGGGTGCAAATACACGCCCCAGCGAAATTGATTCGGATATGCACCTCTTTCATCAAAAGGCATCTTCCATACCTTCCGCAAGGCAATCTCTGCTCCATTTTCATAATATTTTGTATCCCAACGTTGCAAGATGCCTGTATCCAATACAAAGTTTACCCATAGCACATCATCTTCCAAAGCGGTAGACACAGACACTCTGTCCGATGCGATGGCAAATCCTTTTACAAAGCCATTCCAAACCACACCGCCAAAGGCAATACAGCACGCCAAAACTGCCAAAATGCTGATTCTCATTCGCTGATTCAGCTTACGAAACGGATTGATTTTCTTTCTCTCCGTTTCCGCCGCAGGCATTATCTCTTTTTGCATCTGCTGTAAAATCTCGCCGCATTCCGCACATTCCGCCATATGCCTCTCAATCTCTCCATTGCTCTCCTCACTGGTCAGTCCATCTAAATAGCTGGGCAATAAATCTCGTATGATTTCACATTTCATCACTCTGTACCTCCTTCATAATTTTCTGCTTCGCACGGTAAAAAGTCACTCTCGCCCAGTTTTCGTTTTTACCGCAAATCTCTCCAATTTCACGGAAGGAAAACCCTCCCGTGACTCGCAGCAGAAAGACCTCTTTCGGACTTTCTTCCAATATATGTACCACTTTCATCACTTCCATAGTTCGTTCCCTCATGCAAAAGTCATTTTCCGGGCCATTGTCTAAGGGAAATTCCAACAATGGTTCCTCGGCTCGGCGTTTTCGCCTCTTCAACTCTTGATACCACAGATGCTTTGCAATTTGACAGAGCCAAGTGGATACCTTACAACTTCCATCGAATTTTCCGGAAGAACGAATGGCTTGATAAAAGGTTTCTTGTGTCAATTCTTCCGCTATATCAATGTTCCCGCAAAGGCTCATTAAATATTTGAATATAAATGCTCCATAGTCTTCAAAATCCTTTTCGGGTCGAAACATTTCCCTCCCTCCTTTCTGCTTATATATCCCTTTCGGCATTTTTTCGTTACAGCTTGCCTTAAAAATTCCGGTAAAATTTCGAATTTTTTCAAAATCTTACCGCAATTTGGGCATAAAAAAGGGACGGTTCAAACCGTCCCCTTTTGTATTCTTAATTTGTCCTGATAATCGAACCGGTCGAATTATACCAGACCCTGAGCCATCATAGCAGCTGCAACTTTCTTGAAGCCGGCAATGTTTGCACCGGCAACCAGGTTGTAGCCCAGACCAGCACCTTCAGCAGCTTCTACGGAAGCAGCGTGGATGTTCTTCATGATGCCTTTCAGCTTTTCGTCAACTTCTTCTTCTGTCCAAGAATATCTCATGGAGTTCTGGGACATTTCCAGAGCGGATACAGCTACACCGCCGGCGTTAACAGCCTTGGAAGGAGCAACGATAACGCCGCTCTTGCCCATAGCATAAGCCAGAGCTTCGTTTGTGGTAGGCATATTTGCAACTTCGATATAGTACTTTGTACCGTTTTCGTCCAGAATCTTCTTGATTTCTTCCATGCCGATTTCGTTCTGGTAAGCGCAAGGCATAGCGATATCTACCTTTACGCCCCAAGGTTTCTGCTTAGGGAAGAATTCTACGCCGAATTTATCAGCATAATCCTGTGCACGGTCACGGCCGGAAGCTCTCATTTCCAGCAGGTAGTTGATCTTTTCGTCTGTTACGATACCTTCGGGATCGTAGATATAACCGTCGGGACCGGAAATGGTAACAACTTTACCACCCAGTTCGCGTACTTTCTGTACTACACCCCATGCAACGTTACCGAAACCGGAAACAGCAACTGTTTTGCCCTTCATTGTATCGTTGCAGTGCTTCAGAACTTCGTCAACATAGTATGTTGCGCCGTAGCCTGTTGCTTCGGGTCTGATCAGGGAACCGCCGAATTCCAGGTTCTTACCTGTCAATACGCCATTTTCCCAAGCGCCTTTGATTCTCTTATACTGGCCATACAGGAAGCCGATTTCTCTGCCGCCTACACCGATGTCACCAGCGGGAACGTCAACGTCGGGGCCGATGTGTCTATACAATTCTGTCATGAAAGCCTGGCAGAATCTCATGATTTCCATGTCGCTCTTACCTCTGGGGTCGAAGTCGGAACCACCCTTACCACCGCCGATAGGCAGGCTTGTCAGGGAGTTTTTGAAGATCTGTTCAAAGCCCAGGAATTTCACAACGCCGGAGTATACTGTGGGATGGAAACGCAGACCGCCCTTGTAGGGACCGATAGCGCTGGAGAACTGTACTCTGAAACCACGGTTTACGTTTACTTTACCAGCATCGTCAACCCATGTTACTCTGAAAGAAACCTGTCTTTCAGGCTCAACCAGTCTTTCCAACAGACCCATTTTTTCATATTCGGGATGCTGTTCAACTTCCTTTTCGATGGAGCTGAAAACTTCTTCTACTGTCTGGATGAACTCGGGTTCGTTTGCGTCACGCTTTTTCACCTGTTCAATAACTCTTTCAATGTAAGCGTTCATAATTCATTGACCTCCTATTTTGTCTTTAATTTAGCTTACGCTTCCTGCCCACGCTTTGGGCAATCTTAAGAAAAAGCCTACGATTTTCCTCTCCATGGGAAGGATTGGAACCTCGTCCGCTTCTTTCCGTGAATATTATAACACATAATTTTTAATTGTGTAGCATTTTTTTGAAGTTTTGGAATTATTTTTACACAAAAATTTCGACCTAAAATTATGCAAAAAAACGTTTGTGGCTTTTTTTACCAAAATCGCATAAAAACAATACATTTTTAAGCATCTTTCTTGGGCATTTTTCGAGCCTTTTCCATGGCCGGCATAAAATCTCCCCTTTCCCGTAAGCAGCCTTCTGCCCCATGTTTGTGATTTGTGTGTCAACCCATTTTTCGACAAATACAGAACGCCTGACAAAAAAAGGAGAACGCCTAAAAATAAGCTGTCCTCCCCATTACTTTTTTCTCAATCCTGTCTTCTTTTTTCCCGTCTTTCCTTCTTTTGTGGTGCCTTCCGCAAGCGTAGACTTCTTTCTTCCTCTAAATCCTTTTCCGTCCCCTCGGAAATATATTCGATATACCGTCCTGTGCCAATGGCAACGCAGCTTACGGCATCTTCCGCCACCATAGCATGGATTCCCGTTCTGCTCTGAATCAGCTTATCCAACCCATAGAGCAGGCTGCCGCCGCCGGTCATAACAATGCCTCTTTCGTAAATATCCGCCGCCAATTCGGGAGGGGTTCTCTCCAGCACGGCATGAACCGCCTCACTGATGGCCATGACAGACTCCTGCAAGGCCTCCAGCATTTCATCAGAGGTTACGGTAATATTTTTGGGCAGACCTGTAATCAAATTCCGCCCCCGCACGTCCAATGTTACGGGAATGGTTCGCTCAAAAGCCGTACCGATTTTGATTTTCAATTCCTCTGCCGTTCGCTCACCAATCAAAACATTATGCCGCTTTCGCATATAGCGGATAATGGCTTCATCAAAATTATCCCCCGCAATTTTCAAGGAATGGCTCACCACGGCTCCACCCAAGGAAATGACCGCAATATCCGTCGTTCCACCGCCGATATCTACCACCATACTGCCGCAGGCTCTGGAAATATCAATACCGGAACCGATGGCCGCCGCAATGGGCTCTTCTATGATATGCACCCTTCTGGCACCCGCCTGACGTGTGGCGTCCTCCACGGCTCTTTTTTCCACTTCCGTCACGCTGCTGGGTACGCATACTGCAATGGTAGGCTTTACAAAAGACCGCTTGCCCATGGCTTTTTCAATGAAATATTGCAGCATTTTTTCCGACACTTCATAATTGGAAATCACGCCCTCCCGCAAGGGGCGGATGGCTACAATATTACCGGGGGTTCTGCCCAGCATTCTTCTGGCTTCCTCCCCTACTGCCAATATTGTATTACTGTCCTTATCAATGGCAACAACGGAAGGCTCCCGAATGACAATGCCCTGCCCCTTGATATATACCAGAACAGTAGCCGTTCCCAAATCAATCCCTATGTTTTCGCCAAAGCTCATAAAATGAAACATACGCTGCTCCTTTGTTCTTCAAAATTTTGCAGTAATCCCATCTTTTTCCAGTATAATGGAATTCCGTGACTTTGAAAAGCCATTTTTGTAAAATTTGGCAATCTTTTCTGCCTTTCTTCCTTAATATAGCATTAGAAATCTTTTTTCAAAAGCTGTTCCTGCAGCAGGGCGACCCCTCTTTGCAGCTGTGCATCCTCTTCCGCGGGAATTTCCTCCCGAAACATCGTTTGGTATGCCTCGGGCAATTCCACAATTTCATCCGGCGTAATGCCCACGCCGTGAATAGAAGTGCCGTTGGGCGTATAGTATTTTTGTATGGTAATATTCAGCCCGGAACCATCAGGCAATGTAAACAGCCGCTGTACCAAGCCCTTGCCGAAGGTCTGAGTGCCCACCAGCGTGCCTACACCTCTATCCTTTATGGCGCCGGATAATATTTCCGAGGCACTGGCACTATTCCCATTGACCAATACCACCAGAGGAATATCCAGATACTTCTCATCGCAAATCAAATCACTTCTTTGATTGCGATTATCCACGGTATAAACCATGGTGCCTTCGGGCAAAAGCTCCTCCCCTATCTGATAGACCGATTTAATCAATCCTCCGGGGTTATCCCGCAAATCTAAAAGCAGTGCCTGCATCCCTTGGGTGCGCAGCCCCTGCATGGCCTCCCGAAACTGCTCATAGGTATTTTCCTTAAAACCGCTGACTGCAATATAACCGATACCCTTTTGTAGCATACGACTTTCCACCGTTTGCAGCACTACGTTCCCACGCGTCACCGTAAAGCTATGGGTCGAGCCTGTGCTTTTTCGGGCAACCTCCACCGTTACATCGGTTCCGGCTTTCCCCCGAATTTTATCTGCCACATCTGCTTGGGTCTTGCCTCGCATATCCTCTCCGTCTACGCCGATAATCACATCTCCTCGTTGGATACCCGCTTTTTCCGCCGGCTGTCCCTCCATCACGCCGGCCACCATCACTTCACCTGCTTCTGTGGTGTAAACCGTCAAGCCGATGCCTTCAAAATGCCCATTGGCGTTTTCCATATACTGCCCGAGGCTTTCCGCTGTCAAATAATATGTATATCTGTCCCCGACGCCTGCTAACATACCCGTATAGAGCATATCGTCAATCATTTTCTCGTCCGGTTCTTCTACATAATATCTGTCCAAATACTCCTCAATCATACTGATTTTTGCAGAACGGCTCATGCCGATTTCAAAGGGGAGCATATGCCACGGAATGGTGCGGGCCACCGGCTTCCACACCATGCTGATGACCGCCACTATAATCAGCGCCGTCCCAAATCCTTTCCAAAAATCCTTCCTGTTCAATGCCATCGCCTCATTCTTTCCATTCTTTTTCTTTATCCTATGTTCTCCCGGTGAAAATTATCGCAAAGCCGTCAAAATCAAACACCGGCTGTTTTGCTGCACATTTTTTCCATACGGCATGACAACGGAACTTCCGGATCTCTCTGCACTCCTGCCTGAAAAAAGAAAGAACCACCCCATACTGCTTCAGTGGATGCTTCCTTCTTTTTTTCTTTCCATCAAAGGAAAGGTCTATAAAATTCTCTCCATTTTTTGCCGTTTTTATACCCGCAAATGCTTGCGAATAGAAGTCACACTGCCGATAACGCCCAACGCACCCCCGAAAACAACGCCGAAGGGCAATAAGAAGCGGAAAACTTCGCCCATCAAGCGGAACTGAACGAACTTAATCACCGGGATATATGCGTAAATGGCACTGATGATTTTGGCATATATGGGCATGCCCAGCAACAGGGGGATAATGGCCCCAATCAGACCGATGATAACCCCTTCGATAACAAAGGGCAGTCGAATAAACCAGTCTGTGGCCCCGACATATTTCATGATATTGATTTCCACCCGTCTGTTTGCCACGGAAATACGAATGGTATTCATAATAATCATCACAGAAATGACGCCCAAAATCAGCATCACCAATATACTGGAAACACGGAATACACGATTTACTTTCAACAAAAACTCCGTTTCCGTCTGCCCATGACGAATGCTGTCAATACCGTCCATGCCCTGCAAAACCCTCAAAACACTGCTTTGGTTTTCAATGGTATCCAAAGACACTTGGAAGGAATGGGATAAGGGGTTATTGCTATCGTCCAGCCCTTCAAAAATATCCTCGTCCGCACCCCATTCTTTTTTCAGTGCGTCCAGAGCGTCCCTAGGGGAGATATATTCCACATCTACCACATGGTCAATCTTTCCGATTTCGGTTTTCATAGTTTCAATTTCCTCACCGCTTAAATCGCCATTGAGGAAAACAGAAATACCGATGGAATCCTCCATCTGATGCAGCATATGCCGCAGATTGCTCCCTACACAATAGGAAAAGGATAATATGGAGATACAAGCGGCAACAGCAACCACAGAAGCCATGGTCATCAGCAGGTTTTTCCGCAGTCCGCTCAACCCTTCTCTCAACAAATACTTGATTGTACTAGGCCTCATCGCTATAACCACCTTTTTCTACATCTCTTACAATATGTCCATCTTGCAAGGTCACCACACGCTTTTGCATCTCATCTACAATTTCTCTGGCATGGGTCGCCATAACAATGGTAGTGCCCCTTTTATTGATATCATCCAACAGCTGCATGATGCCTCTGGCCGTTTCCGGGTCAAGATTCCCCGTAGGCTCATCACAAATCAAAATTGGCGGGTTATTTACAATCGCCCTGGCCAAAGCTGTTCTCTGCTGTTCCCCGCCGGAAAGCTCGTTGGGGTAGCTTCTGCTTTTTTGCCCCAGCCCCACCAAGGACAGCACTGCCGGCACATTCCTGCGAATCGTACGGCTGGGTGCCTCAATGACACGCATGGCAAATGCCACGTTTTCATATACGGTTTTATTGGGCAGCAGGCGGAAATCCTGAAAGACCACGCCTAAATTCCGGCGCAGATAGGGAACCTGGCTTCTGTTCAGTTCATTGGTCTTTACCATATTGATCATCACATCCCCGGAGGTGGGATCCAACTCCTTCAGGAGCAGCTTAATCAATGTAGATTTGCCGGAACCGCTGGAACCGACGATAAATACAAACTCTCCCTTCTGGATATGCAGATTGATTCCCTCCACGCCAACAGAACCATTGGGATATGTTTTTGTGACGTTATTCAAATGAATCATAACAGTTCTCCTTTGTTTGAATAAATTTGTTTTGCCGAGCGGATTTTGTGGAATATTCCATATCCACACCTATACACAACCGTCGCATCCGGCAGAACAATACTTTTGTCAGTATAACACAAACCGCCCGGCAGAACAAGACCAAGCTCGTCATAACTCCCCTGCAAAACAATTAAGAATTTATTAAAATCCATTTTTCGCCTCCAAAATAATGGAAATCTCGAGGCATTTTCACAAAAAAGAGGAAGCCGCCTCTTTTGATGCAGCCTCCTCCTCTACATTTTGTCAAACCACTGCCGCCAACATCACCAAATCAGCAATATCAATTTTGCCGTTTTTGTCCAAATCACATTGAGAAATCAAATCCCAATCACTGCTGCGATTTGTCCGTTGGTAATATTTCTGGCAGAAGGTAATATCCAGCAAATCCACTACCTTATCGCCATTCACATCGTAATTGATTACCGTTTCCACTTGGGTGCTTGCTTCAGCAGTCTGAATGCCCGATTTCAAATAAACCGTTTTTCCGTCCTTGTCATAACCGCTGACCGTCACATTCGTTAAGCGAAGTCCCTGTTCCCCAAGGGTTTGTGACGTAGAAAATATGAG
>JAFWWO010000048.1 GCA_017523325.1 Anaerotignum sp.
TCAAATATCATTCCGCCGTGCCCATTCACAGCCTGTCGGCTGTTCATCACGGGCTTCGCCCTATGTGCATCTATTTGTCAATGCACAAATGGATACAAGTATCCTTTCGCACTATCAAATATCATTCCGCCGTGCCCATTCACAGCCTGTCGGCTGTTCATCACGGGCTTCGCCCTATGTGCATCTATTTGTCAATGCACAAATGGATACAAGCATCCTTTCGCACTATCAAATATCATTCCGCCGTGCCCATTCACAGCCTATCGGCTGTTCATCACGGGCTTCGCCCTATGTGCATCTATTTGTCAATGCACAAACGGATACAAGTATCCTTTGTGCATTGACAAATAGATGCCCGCACGGCTCATGGCTATCGTGAATATCATATCACAAAATATTTTTTTCAGCATCATTTTTTTCATAAACTCTTGCCGAAATCCCCAATTTTCCATAAAAAAACCACTCTTTTTTTTCAAAGAATGGTTTTTGATATATGCGTTTTCCCTCTTACAGTTTTACTGCATAGCCTTTGCTCTTTAATGCCGCCAGCATTTCTTCGCTATGAGCCTCATTTCTGGTTTCCACCACAACGTCTACCACTACGTTGCTCACCGCCACGCCGTTGGCGATACGGTTATGGACCACCTCAAATATATTGGCACCTGTTTCCGCAATCACTTGAATCAGCTGCAACAGCTGACCGGGCTTATCGGCCATGGTAACGGAGAATTCTGTCAATCTGCCGTTTTCCTGCAAGCCCTTATCAATAATTCTATCCAAAATATTGATATCCACATTACCGCCGGATACCACACAAACCACTTTTTTCCCTGCAATATCCACCTTATTTGTCATAGCGGCCGCCACAGAAACCGCACCGGCACCTTCTGCCACCATTTTATGTTTTTCCAGCAGCAGCAGAATTGCAGAAGCAATTTCGCCCTCTGTTACCGTCACAATGCCGTCCACATATTTTTGACACATGGCGAATGTCAAGTCACCGGGCTGTTTTACGGCAATCCCGTCGGCCATGGTGCTAACCTCTGCCAATGTTTCAATTTTACCGTCCTCAATGGACTTTTTCATGGAAGGGGCCCCTGCCGCCTGTACGCCGTATACCTTGCAGTTGGGGTTCATACTCTTGATGGCACAAGCCACACCGCTAATCAGACCGCCGCCGCCGATGGGTACGAATACAACCTCTGCTTCCGGCAGTTTTTCCATAATTTCCAGACCAACAGTACCCTGTCCCGCCATAACGTGTTCGTCATTGAAGGGGTGCAGGAAGGTATAGCCTTTTTCCTTCTGCAATTCCACTGCTTTTGCCGCCGCATCGTCATATACACCGGGAACCAGAACCACCTCTGCCCCGTAGCTTTTGGTTGCCTCAACCTTCGCCAAAGGCGCCCCTGCGGGCATACAAATTACAGCTTTGATGCCTTTTTTCTGTGCCGCCAGTGCAACACCCTGGGCATGGTTACCGGCGGAGCAGGCGATAACGCCGTGCTTTGCTTCTTCCTCCGTCAGGTTTGCCGTCTTATAATAAGCACCTCTCAGCTTAAAGGAGCCTGTCACCTGCATATTTTCGCATTTAATGTAAACATCGGCATCGGGGTTGATCACCTTGGATTGGAACAAGGGCGTTACTCTGGCCACATCGTTCAATACTTTTTTTGCATCTTGAATCATTTCTAATGTCAGCATACATTTGCCTCCTATTGTCTTTATTTCGCGCACATTTGTAGTTATATGTCCTTGTATCAAATACACGGTAATTATATGCCCAATTTCCCTTCACGTCAACCGATTTTTACAAATTTTTCTTTCAATTCTCCAATTTATGAAATTTTCCGAATTTTCCGCCACTTATGCACAAAAATCCATACGCTGTACGACAAACCTGAATTTTCCTGTGCAGTTTTTATCAAAAACCCTACAAACATCTATATCCAATATGATTTTTTGGCGAAAAAAGTGTTGCCAAACTTATATATATATAATAAGAGCTGTACCAATCTTTACCATAACAAAACAATATAAAAAGGAGCGGTTTGACATGAAAAAGATTTTTGCACTCATTCTTGCAACCACAATGGTGTTGTCCCTTGCAGCTTGCGGCGGCGATACTTCCGAACAGTCAGGCGCACCTGCTGAACAAAGCACCTCTGCCGAACAGAGCACACCCGGTAAAATTCAGCCCTCTGCGGACGGCACGCTGAACATCAATCTGGCAGATGCCGCAGTTGTAGTCAACGGCACCTCTGTGCCCATGCCCTATCGTTTTACGGAACTTGTCAACGCAGGCATCTCCGTCGATGATTTCTATAATGACATCGAGCTGAATGCCGGAGAGCTTCGTTCTCTGAATCTTTATCTGGACGAAAATGAAGATTATCTCCTCATGCCGTACTACTCCAACAACACAGACGGTACAGTCAATATTGCCGACGCAGAAGCCGGACAGATTGCCATGGTTACATACGCAAGCGAGCCTACGGATCAGAATGTATCTATTTTCGGCATCCCATTCGGAATGACGAAGGCTGAAGTGTTGGAAATGCTTGGCACACCTGATGCAGATGATGGAGACCACCTGCATTGGCTGATTGAGGTAAAAGAGGAC
Organism: Anaerotignum sp.; assembly: GCA_017523325.1. GTDB lineage: Bacteria > Bacillota > Clostridia > Lachnospirales > Anaerotignaceae > Anaerotignum_A. Next base: position 2,624 of record JAFWWO010000048.1, read on the forward strand.
AATCTCTATGATGGCTCCCTTGATATTTGGTTCACCTCTGACGCAAGCGATGCCGGTGCTTCTCAAGTTGACCTCAGCATAATCTATGACGAATTGCAAATGATTGATGACTAACAAACTAGAGCAAAATACCAAAAGACTCCGATGTTTTCACATCGGAGTCTTTTTTGCCGTCCTTCGGAAACCGCCGCCATATCCTCTCCGGAAAAACAGAGCAGTTACTTATGGCGAATGAGATACTCTTTTCTATTTAATTTCCCCATAGAATTTTCAGAAAAAATAAAGAGAAGTATTCTCTCCCCTTTGCTCTATTTCGTGCAAGCAAAATAAACCATAGACCCGTCTGTATACAGCTCTGTCTGTGCATAAAGCTCCGCCAATACCGTTTCCACTTCCTGCTCCGTATAAAAAGGAGGTGTAAACAAGCCTTTTGCAGTCAATATCGTCCTCGCCAACCAATCGGATATGCCGGATTTCCCCTTGATATAGAAACAGGCAAGCAGTTTTCCGCCGGGCTTTAACACACGCCACGTTTCGTGAAAAGCCTTTTCCTTGTCGGGGAATACATGAAATCCATTCATGCTGACCACCATATCCATTGCTCCCGCTGCAAAAGGAAGATTGCCTACATCGCCTTGCATACAAGTAATATGAGCACACCCATGTAACCGCTGTTCTGCCTGCAACAGCATCTCCTCACTATAATCAATGCAAAAAATTTGTGCAGAGGATAATGTCCTCCATTTTTGATATGTAAAAACTGCCGTTCCCACAGGCACATCTAAAATGGTTCCCACAAAATCCTTCGGAATATATGCCAACAGTTTTTCTGCAATTTCGTTGTCATCCACGCCGCCCCAGAACAGTTTCATATACAGCCTGCCGATAAAACTGCTTTGCGTCATGATTGCATCATAAATACTCGTTGTACTTTGGTATGCCTTTTTTATTTTATCCGCCATCCTCTTCCTCCCATGAAAAAACTCACCGTAACCACCTTCTCGAAAGCAGCCACGGTGAGCTATAATCACATCTTTCGCCGTACCGCCCGCCATTACTTACGACGCATCTACTTTTCTTGTGCTTTTTTTGCGTTTACGCACCCGCTGTATGGGCTGTCTGTTTTCGTTATAGACATACTCCGGCTGTTCTGTGCCGTTAACAACACCCTCTGTGATGATACATTTTTCCACAGTGGTTTCCGTAGGAATTTCGTACATAATGGGGTTGATAAATTCCTCCACAATGGAACGCAGACCTCTGGCGCCGGTTTCCCGCTCCATGGCTTTTTTCGCAATCGTCCGCAGAGCGTCCTCCCGGAACTCCAGTATCACATCATCTAACTCAAATAAATACTCATACTGCTTTGTCAGGGCATTTTTAGGCTCTGTCAAAATATGCATAAACGCCGTTTCGTCCAGATTATCCAGTGTCACCACCACCGGCAAACGCCCAATAAATTCCGGAATCAAGCCGTATTTCAGTAAATCCTGAGGCATGAGGCTTTGCAGCAGTTCGTCGTTGGTTTTATCCAGCTTGCTGTGAACCTCTGCGCCAAACCCGATGACCTTATGCCCCATGCGGTTCTGTATGATTTTTTCGATACCGCCAAAGGCACCGCCGCAGATAAAGAGAATATTGGTCGTATCAATCTGTATAAATTCCTGATGGGGGTGCTTTCTGCCGCCCTGCGGCGGAACGCTTGCCACCGTTCCCTCCAGAATTTTCAGCAAGGCTTGCTGTACGCCTTCACCGCTGACATCTCTTGTAATGGACACATTTTCGGATTTCTTCGTAATTTTATCAATCTCATCTACATAGATAATACCCCGTTCTGCCCGTTCAATATCGTAATCTGCGGCCTGAATCAGCTTCAGCAGGATATTTTCCACATCTTCGCCCACATAGCCGGCCTCTGTCAGGGAAGTGGCATCGGCAATGGCAAAGGGTACATTCAATACCTTCGCCAAGGTCTGGGCCAGCAATGTTTTCCCTGTACCCGTAGGCCCTACCATTAAGATATTGCTTTTTTGCAGCTCCACATCATCTGCCTTGGTATCCATATAAATACGCTTGTAATGGTTGTAAACGGCAACCGCCAAAGCCTGCTTGGCCCGCTCCTGCCCGATAACATATTCGTCCAGCGTTTCCTTAATTTCCTTGGGCTTAGGAACCTTCAATTCCGTATCTCTGTCCGCCAGAACATCGTATTCTTCATCAATAATATCCGTACAAAGGTCAATACATTCATCACAGATATATACATTGGGCCCTGCAATCAGCTTTTTCACCTGATCCTGCGTTTTTCCGCAAAAGGAGCAGCGCAGCTTATTGGAATCTTCTGATTTTCCTGCCATTTTTTATCACTCCTTTGACTGAGGCTTTGTGATCACATCGTCCACCAATCCATAGGCTTTTGCCTCCTCAGCCGTCATAAAATTATCCCGTTCCGTATCCCGTTCCACTTCTTCGTAGGGGCGTCCGGTATTTTCCGCTAATATTTCATTCAATCTTTTCTTGATACGCAGTATGTTTTCCGCATGGATACGAATATCCGTCGCCTGTCCTCTGGCACCGCCGCTGGGCTGATGAATCATGACCTCAGCATTGGGCAAGGCATAGCGTTTGCCCTTTGCACCACCTGCCAGAAGGAAGGCGCCCATACTTGCCGCCATACCGATGCAAATGGTAGAAACGTCCGGCTTGATATACTGCATGGTATCATAGATTGCCATACCCGCCGTTACCGAGCCGCCGGGGCTGTTGATATACAGGTTAATATCCTTATCGGGGTCTTCCGCCGCCAAAAACAACAGCTGTGCCACCACCAGACTGGCCGTCACATCATTGACCTCTTCCCCCAGAAAAATAATTCTGTCCTTAAGCAATCTGGAATAAATATCATAAGAACGTTCACCACGGTTGGTTTGCTCTATTACCATAGGTACTAAACTCATTATGATTCCCTCCAATCCGATTTATCTAAATAGGCACAGTTTTCCTGTGCCCATTCAGTTTCATAAACTATTCAAATCCGCCATCGTTCGACAGGAACTTACTCTGCCTTGGGCTCCGTCAGGATTGCCGTATCTTCGATCAGCTTCATAGCGGCTCTCACCAGCATATCGGCCTCCAGAGATTCCTTATCCTCCTCACGGAACATTTCCAGCATTGTTTTGCCGTCGATACCGTAGCTTTCGCCATATTTACAAATTTCCGCCTCCAGATCCTCCTGAGAGATGACCAGGTTTTCTTCCTTGGCAATCTGTTCCAGCATCAATCTGGCGTCTACACTCTTCATGCTGGTATCCTTGAAGCGTTCTTTCATTTCCTCTGCATTTGTGCCCATGTATTGATAGTATACGTCCATAGTCAATCCCTGACGCACGATATTTTCCTCAAAATCCTTCAGCATACTTTCGATTTTGTTATCATACATCACCTGGGGCACTTCCATGGTGCAGTTTGCCACAGCGGCATCTAACAGCTTATCTCCTTGAATCTGTTTTGCTTGTTCCGTTTTTTCAGTAGCAAGTTTTGCCAAAATATCGGCTTTATATTCATCTAATGTAGAGAATTCGGAAACATCTTCCGCAAAAGCATCGTTCAGTTCAGGCAGTTCCTTTTTGGTAATGCCCTTGATTTCGATGGCGAACACAGCGGGCTTGCCTGCCAATTCCGGTGCATGATACTGTTCAGGGAAGGTCACATTGATATCGAATTTTTCGCCTATGCTGTGGCCTGCCACCTGTTCTTCAAAGCCTTCAATGAACTGATGGGAACCCAGCTCCAACTCATGGTCATCTGCCTTGCCGCCTTCAAAAGGCACGCCGTCCACAGAACCTTCGTAGCTGATTTTCACGACATCGCCCATTTCGGCGGGTCTGTCTGTCACTTCTACTTTTCTTGCGTTCTGGCTCTGTACTTTTTTCAGTTCTTCCAGTACGTCCGCCTCTGTTACTTCTGCCTGCACTTTCTCCACAGTCAGGCCCTTGTACTGACCCAGCTTTACTTCAGGCTTTACAGTAACATCGATTACAAATTTTGCACCCTTGCCGGATTCGATATATTCCACATCTAAAGTAGGTGCAGAAACCACGTCCAATCCCAGCTCTTTTACAGCCGCCATATATTCATCGGGGAAAATATGGTTGATTGCGTCTTCATAGAAAAAGCCTTCGCCATACTGTGCTTCAATAAGCTTTCTGGGCACTTTCCCTTTTCTGAAACCGGGGATAGAAATTTGATTTTTATGCTTGTTATAGGCAAAAGCCATGCCCTGTTCCAGAACTTCCGGGCTTACCTCAAATGAAAATTTCACTGCTGTTTTGTCTTTGTTTAATAATGTTGCATTCATTGTATGAAGCTCCTCCTTAAAATATACGTTATGGCAGCTTGCTCTGCTATTTTTTGACTGCCGTCCGGTTTGTTGCAGTCCACGAAAACTGCACAATCAAAGCATATTATACCATACCAAAACTTGAAAATCTACAATAAAATGTAAAAATTCCACCGGTTTTCGGCAAAAACCTTTATAGAATCTCATGCTCTGCCGAAATCAGCTCGGCCTCCGTGTTTCTTTCCATGAAATCCAGTATATGCCGGACCATGCTTTCCACATGGCGCTTTTCGTTGCTGACACAGGCAAAGCCGATTACCATTCGCTTATGCTCCTCCTGTAAATCCACCTCTGCCACGGAGACATTAAATTTGTGTCTGGTTTTTTCCACCAAACTTTTCACCACCATACGCTTTTCCTTCAGGCTGGATACCCATTCTGCCCGAAAGGTGGCTTCGCAAGCACCGATAAACATGGTGTTCCTCCTTTTTTGCAGCCCTTCACCGTAAGAAAAAAGCAGCCCCTACGGACTGCTTCAAGCGCGAGACGAGATTCGAACTCGCGACCCTCGCCTTGGCAAGGCGATGCTCTACCACTGAGCCACTCGCGCATATCATATTTAACGGAACTCATTATATCAATTCTTCCGGAAAAAGTCAATACACTTTTCGGACTTTTTTTCGACAAAAAAGAGGCGTATTTTTCATATCCCCGATAAAAACAACAATTCCGAACACATTTACATTCGGAATTGTAAAAGCGCGAGACGAGATTCGAACTCGCGACCCTCGCCTTGGCAAGGCGATGCTCTACCACTGAGCCACTCGCGCA
>JAFWWO010000049.1 GCA_017523325.1 Anaerotignum sp.
AATACTAATAGACCGAGGGCTTGACCAATAAAAAGATTGATGAAGGCTTTTTGTGTTCAGTTTTGAAGGTGTATTCCCGATTACGGGGAGGCCGTTATACAGGGGTATAGTTCAGTCGGTAGAACGTTGGTCTCCAAAACCAAATGTCGAGGGTTCGAGTCCTTCTGCCCCTGCCATTTTAATAATACGATTCAGAATGTCATTTTATATGGCTCAGTAGCTCAGTTGGTTAGAGCGCCGGCCTGTCACGCCGGAGGTCGTGGGTTCGAGCCCCATCTGAGTCGTTTATGGGAGTTTAGCTCAGCTGGGAGAGCATCTGCCTTACAAGCAGAGGGTCACAGGTTCGAGCCCTGTAACTCCCATTTTTCATGCAAAAGAACTTTTCTTTTTATTAAGGAGAGTTCTTTTTTCATGAGAAAATACGGCTGTTTTTCTGTTGACAAATGTATAAAGGAAGAAATATAATCAAACCATAATTACAAATAGCCAAACGAAGCAAAAGGGAGATTTCTTTTGGAATGAAGCCGAAAGAAAACCGATGGAGCAATTCAAAAGAGCCGTTTTTGAAGAAACTTTCAGGTCAACGTACCTTTTGCCGATGGGACTCTGGAGAGAGCTTGCATGGAACAAGCCGCCGTAGAAGTCATACTTTCAGGCAGAAATACAGAGGATATACAGGCAGTCTTTTTGGATTGCGTTGTATATCCTCTTTTTTTACTTGTGGGCAGATGGTTTTCTGTAATTGATATTTATCAATGAATGGAAAGGAGAGTGATTTTATGAAGAAACGGAAAAAGGCGGAAAAGGAGAGGGATAATTTTTATTAGAATTTTATGAAAGAGGATAAGAAGGTAAACACTTTGTTTTTGCAAAAATATTAAAATTTTATTAAGAATTAAAAAAATTTCTTAAAGGGATTGATGAGGTAGATGAGTACAAATATACTATATGTACACTATGGTTTGAAAGGAAAGTGGTTTTATGGAGAAAAGAAAAGATGATAAAATGAGAATGAAAATAATCATTGTAGGGATTCTTTTATTCTTTTTGGGGCTGAATTTATTTTTAAGCCAAAAGGATGCCGGAAACCTAGAAATAGATGAAACGAAACTTGAAGATATGGAGTTTGAAGATGCGGATATAAATAATTCTGATTTGCCGGAAAAATTGCCTGAAATGGATATTGAACTGGAAAACGGAATACATATAACAGCGGCAGTATTGGTTCATAATGGCAAGTCGTATGCTTTAACGGAGGAAGAAGCTATTTTGATAGAGCAAGGAGTACATCCGGATGAAGTTTTAAGCAAAAGACAAAAACAGGAAGATTGAATTTCGTAGCTGTTCGGAGGAATGTCATGGTTTCGAATCTTATTATACTTACCAGTTTGTTTTATATTTGGATTACGCCCTTAGGATTGGCATATGCCATTATGTTAATTGTGGAAAATTATAAAAAAGGCATCGTTGATAAGGATGATTTTATTCTTTTGGGGGTTGTATTGTGTATGATTATTTTCCCTATATATTGTATGTTGTTTCGAATTCTTGAACATCCTTAAATTTGCAAGAAAGGGTATATGGATATGAATTATACGCAAGTAAAGGAGTTGTAAATCGTGTGAAAAGGCAGTGCTTGGTTTTTGCCGGGCACTGCCGATGCATATGATTGAGATAATAAATTTTTTTGATTAAGGAGGTTTATCCATGCGCAAAAGAATATATAGATTATTGATTTTAATGATTGTGTATGCTTCCTTATATTCTATTCCTTGTAATGCTCAATCTGCTGACATATCTGTTTATTTGGACGGTATACAGTTTGAAGCAGAGTTTGGAGCAGATGTCTTAAATGATAGGCTTTTGTTTTCGGAAGTAAGTGCTTCTTTTTATAAAGCGTCTAAGTCGATTACTTGAGGGGGAAAAGCGAATGAAGAAATGTATGAGTTTGATGCTTGGAGTGTCATTGCTAATTTGCGCAGCGGGTTGCCAAAATACTGAACAGAAACAGGCTATGTCAGGTGCGTACGATATATATGAAGGCTATCTAACGGTTAATGATAATCAACTAATTGTTGATGATTTTAAATTTATTGATTTGTCAGATGGATATTGGATAGACTCTTTGGAACTAACAGAAAAAAATATGCCGAATGGGTACTATATCTATAATCCTTCGGATACAAAATCAACATTCGCCTTAAATGAAGAAACTAGGTATAATTTTTATGATACAGATGCTTTGTTTATTTCAGATGATAATGAAAGTCGTATGTATACAACAAAAGAATTATCTGAATTTCTGAAGAAATTTGATTTAGGTAATGGAGAACTTGGCAAAACACCATTTGAAATACAGGTACTTGAAGACGGCAGAGTAATTTCTATTAGAGAAATTTTTGTCAATTAAAGTTGATTTAGCTTGAAAGACATAAAACAAATCTAAATAAAGTGTAAGGAAAATGTTGCTGATATAGGTACAAGCAAAAAGCCCGATTCACTGCTGGGAAACCGGGCTTTTGCTATCTGCTATGCGGGTGTTTTGCGTCAGTCTTTTTCCATTAAGGCATCAAATCATCCATCATATCATCAATGGCTTCCTCTGCCCGCATTGCCATATTCTTTCCTTTTTTCACGATTTTACGACAGGTACGCTGATCCTGCATCAGATAACCCACGCCTGCTATGGTCGCAATGCCGCCTAAAATCAGACCTGTTGTGAATTTCTTCATAATATCCCTCCCTTTTATATCTTTAGTATGGGCAGAAACCATGCTTTTATCCCCGTGGGATTTTTTTCAAAAAATAGAATGTTTTGTTGCATGAAAACGGGGCAGGCTATATAATAGGCTTGTTGGACAAAAATAGCCCCACAACTTCATGGGAATAAAACAAGAGAGGCAGGAACAAGAATGAAGCAGCAGAAAAAAGGGTTTGCAGCTTTTTTGGAAAGAAAAGATATTGTTTTTTCGGCAAAACGATACGGAATTGATGCGCTAGGTGCAATGGCACAGGGGCTTTTTGCCTCTTTATTGATTGGAACCATACTGAAAACGTTGGGACAGCAGTTAGGAATCAATGTTTTAGTTGACATGGGCACCTTTGCCCAAGGCGTGACCGGATCTGCCATGGCTGTTGCCATTGGCTATGCCTTAAAATGCCCGCCTTTGGTATTATTCTCCTTGATTGCCGTGGGCAGTGCCGCCAATCAGCTGGGCGGGGCAGGGGGCCCCTTGGCTGTATTCGTAGTGACGATTTTTGCGGCGGAATTTGGGAAGCTGGTTTCCAAAGAAACAAAGGTGGATATTATTGTGACGCCTTCTGTTACCATTGGTATCGGCGTACTGCTGTCCATGTGGTGGGCGCCTTCCATCGGGGCGGCGGCCAGTGCTGTGGGAAATGCCATTATGTGGGCAACGGAATTACAGCCCTTGTTTATGGGGATGGTGGTATCCGTTCTGGTAGGCGTGGCACTGACATTGCCCATCAGTTCCGCTGCCATTTGTGCGGCATTAGGCTTGACCGGTTTGGCCGGCGGTGCGGCAGTTGCCGGTTGTTGTGCCCAAATGATCGGCTTTGCGGTTATGAGCTTTCGGGAGAATAAATGGAGCGGGCTTTTGGCGCAGGGCATTGGCACATCTATGCTGCAAATCGGGAATATTGTGAAAAATCCCCGCATCTGGATACCGCCTACATTGGCTTCCGCCATTACGGGACCCATTGCCACCTGTTTATTCCGTATGGAAATGAACGGCGATGCGGTGGCCTCCGGTATGGGTACCTGCGGTCTGGTGGGGCAGATTGGTGTATACACCGGTTGGCTCAACGACATGGCGGCGGGTACGAAAACTGCCATTACAGCCATGGATTGGCTGGGTTTGGGGTTGATTTGCTTTATACTGCCGGCGGTGCTGACCCTGCTGATTGCCATGCCTTTACGGAAAATAGGCTGGATTGGGCAATATGATTTGAAATTAGACGTATAAAAAGGAAAACAGCCTTGGTTATCATTTCCGGGGCTGTTTTTTTCTTGGATAGGGGTTCGGCGTATTGTCAATTCCGGCAGATAATCTATACCGGTATCCAAAATAAGGGCAGGCAAATTGTGAAAATGGATTGTGACAAGGCTTTGCAGGCAATCAAGGTAATTTTGGAGGATCATACCCTTGCAGACAGGGAGCGCTTTGAAAAGATAGTGCAAATAATATGTGTTTTTGAGGATTTCGGGAGTATGGTGGAGGGAAGGCATGGTTTTGACTGAAACCGCCTTAAAAGAAAACGGATACAAACAAGGAGAGTGCCATCTCGGGCATTCTCCTCTTGTTTTTTATTCGCCTAAATCATGAATGAACAGACCGCTTCTAAGCTTTGGTTCAAACCATGTGGATTTGGGGGGCATGGTCAGCCCTGCGTCTGCCACGTCCATCAATTCCGCCATGGAAGTGGGGAACATGGAGAAGGCAAGGGACATTTCGCCACTATCCACCCGACGCTCCAATTCCTCCAGTCCGCGGATACCGCCTACAAAATCAATCCGTTTATCGGTTCTGGGGTCGCCGATGGCCAGAACAGGCTCCAGCAGTTCCTTTTGCAGGATAGAAACGTCCAGGCCCAATACGGGGTCGTTGCTGAGGATCTGCTCCTTTGCTGTCATTACATACCATTTGCCTGCCAGATACAGTCCGAATTGATGGCGGGCATTGGGGCGATACGGCTTTTTCTCCGTATAAGGTGTAATTTCAAATTTTTCGCTGATTTTTTCCAGAAAGCCCTCCGGTGTATATCCGTTCAAATCCTTTACCACACGGTTATAATCCATGATATACAGCTCATCGGCAGAAAACAGCACGGAAAGGTAATAGTTAAATTCCTCCTCGCCGGTATAATCCGACTTCGCTTCTCTGCGTTTGAGGGCAACTTTTACAGCGGAAGCGTTACGGTGGTGGCCGTCGGCGATATAGAAATTCGCTGTCTTTTGGAAGGCCTGCACCAGTATACCGATTTCCGCATCGCTGTCAATGACCCAAACGGTATGGCCGATGCCGTCCTCGGAAACAAAATCGTAAACGGGGGATGTTGCCGCCGTCCAGCCGTCAATGATTGCCTTTGCATCGGCATTTTCTTTATAGGCAAGGAAAATAGGCCCCGTATTGGCGTTGAGGGTGTCCACATGACGGATACGGTCTGCCTCTTTATCCGCACGGGTCAGTTCATGCTTTTTGATGGTTTCGTCCAAATATTCGTCTACGGAGGTGCAAGCAACCAATCCCGTTTGGCTTTTGCCGTCCATCGTTAGGCGATAGATATACAGATTGGGCAATAAATCCTGCTGAAACACACCTTCCTGTACCATGCGTTCCAGATTTTCCTTTGCCTTGGCATACACGGCATCGCTATAAATATCCGTGCCCGGGGGCAGGTCAACCTCTGCCTTATCAATATGCAGGAAGGAATAGGGCTTTCCTGCTACCATTTCTCTCGCTTCTTCGCTATTCATGACGTCATAGGGCAATGCTGCCACGTCCTTGGCATAGGCCGCTGTGGGGCGGATTGCCATAAAAGGTTTGATAATCGCCATAGCTGTTTCCTCCTTATTTCAAAATACGCACCTTCATGACGGTGTTGATGGCATACAAATCGTCAATGAGTGCCTGTTCGTTCTCCGGCAGGTCATCGCAGACGATGATATTATACGCCAAATCCCCCTTGGAGTTATTCACCAGTTTATCGACGTTGACATGGTATTTTGTCAAAACGGCACCCAACTGACCGATCATATTGACGATATTTTTATGGGAAATGGCGATACGGGGCTTGCCGTTATAGGGCACCACACAGTTGGGGAAATTCACGGAATTTTTGATATTGCCGTAGTTCAGATATTCCCGAATCTCCTGGGCCGCCATAATGGCACAATTTTCTTCCGATTCCGGTGTGGAAGCACCCAGATGAGGGGTCACAATGATATTCCATGGGTCGCCCAGCAAATCCTCACTGGGAAAATCGATGATATACCGCACGATAATACCGTCGGCAATGGCTTTTTTCAAAGCCACATTATCCACCAGACCGCCTCGAGCAAAGTTTAACAGCCGTGCGCCGGGTTTTGTGACGGAAAACAGCTTTTCGTTATATGTATGTTTTGTTTTTTCGTTCAGGGGGATATGCAGGGTGATATAATCGCTTTTGGAAACCACATCTTCAATGGAGTCTGCCCGTTCCACGGCGGGGGAAAGGTGCCATGCGGATTCCAGAGAAAGGAAGGGGTCAAAGCCGACCACGTCCATACCCAAATCCAAGGCGGCATTTGCCACCAGAACGCCGATGGCGCCCAGACCGATGACACCCAGTGTTTTGCCGGAGATTTCCGGGCCGGTGAACTGCTTTTTGCCCGCCTCTACGGCTTTTTCCACATCTTCGCCGCTATCCTTCAGGGATTGTACCCAGTTGGAGCCGGCAACGATGCGGCGGGAGGACGCCAAAAGCCCTGCCAGTACCAGTTCTTTTACGGCATTGGCATTGGCGCCGGGGGTATTGAATACCGGCACGCCCATATCCGTACAACGGTCGATGGGGATATTATTGGTGCCTGCGCCTGCTCTTGCTACTGCCAGCAGATTGCTGTGCAGCTCCATAGTATGCATATCAAAACTGCGTAGTATAATGCCGTCTGCATTTTCTGCGGCATCATCAATGGTAAATTCTGTTGTTGGCAATTTCGCCAGCCCGCTGGGGGCGATATGATTTAATGTACGAATGGTATACATGATTTTCTTCTCCTTTTTTCTGCATATGGCGGAGAGGTTCTCCGATTCAAATAAACCGCAACAGATTTTATATACGCTGTCCTTTTTATGGCGGAAAGGGGATTTTACGCAGCCTTCCCGGCCATTGGGTTTATTTATTCTCCTGTTCAAACTTTTGCATAAATGCCACCAGTTTTTCCACACCCTCCACAGGCATGGCGTTATACATACTTGCCCGCATACCGCCTACGGTACGGTGACCTTTCAGGTTCACAAAGCCCTGGGCCTCTGCCTCTTTGATGAATTTTGCATTCAGCTCCTCTGTGGGCAGAACGAAGGGTGCGTTCATCAGGGAACGGTCTTCTTTCACAACGGTACCCTTGAACAAAGCGGAATGATCCAAGAAATCATAGAGGATACCGGCTTTGTGTTCATTGATTTTTTGCAGAGCTGCCACGCCGCCCTGACGCTTCACCCAATCAAACACCAGCCCGACAAAATAAATGCCGTAGGTGGGCGGTGTATTATAGAGGGAATTATTGTCGGCATGGACGTCATATTTCAGCATGGTCGGCGTAAATTCCATGGCGTTGCCCAATAAATCTTCCCGCACAATGACAACAGTTACACCGGCAGGCCCCAGATTTTTCTGGGCCCCTGCATAAAGCAGACCGAATTTGCTGACATCAATCTCCTCGGAAAGTATGGAGGAGGACATATCTCCCACCAAAGGCACGTTGCCCACATCGGGCAATTTTGTCCAGCGGGTGCCGTAGATGGTATTATTCAGTGTAATATAGAAATAATCCGCATCAGGGTCGAAGGTTCCTTTGTCCAGAGAGGGGATACGGTCAAAGGTGGTATCCGCCGAGGAGGCAACGATATTTACCTTTCCGTAGCGCTTTGCTTCCTCCGCCGCTTTTTTCGCCCATTGTCCGGTGATGACATAATCCGCTTTGTTGTTTTTGTTCATCAAATTCAGGGGAATCATGGCGAACTGGGTAGAGCCGCCACCCTGCAGGAATAAAATTTTATAGTTATCGGGAATATGCATCAATTCCTTCAAATCTGCCTTGGCTTTTTCCAGAATACCTTCAAACATTTTAGAACGATGGCTCATCTCCATCACGGACATACCACAGGAAGGGTAACAGACCAGCTCACGCTGTGCTTGCTCTAACACTTCCAACGGCAGCATGGACGGACCAGCTGAGAAATTAAATACTCTTTTTTCCATAAATAAGCCTCCCTAAAATGTAATGTTTACCCTGCTTTTCAGAGGGAATAGCCCACTGTTTTTCGTGGGCAGGTTTACCTTAATAAGCAAAATTATAACATTCTGACACTCGCCGTCAACCAAAAACAGTGTTTTTTTTGTCCTACAAGGGCGATTTGTGGGAAGGGGCGAAAATTGACAGAAAAATAACAAGTCCACTGGTAAAAATGACGGACAGATGTTTTTTGTAGATGGACAAAATTGTGTATTGTCCATTGTATGCAAATACAGGAGAGTGTAGCATAATAAAAAATAATCGTTTTAACGAAAATTGTTGATTATTTTTGAAAAGTATGGTATGCTACTTCCCGGATGGAAAAATGAGTGAATACAGAGAAAGGAAGGAAACCAATGATTGCGGAAAAACAAGACCGCAGAGTGAAACGGACAAAAGCTCTGATGCGGGATGCACTGATGGAGCTGATGGAGGAAAAGCCCTTCAGCGAAATTACTGCAAAGGACATTACCGCGAAGGCGGACTTAAACCGTGCCACCTTTTATTTACATTATAATAATGTGTTCGGTGTATTGGACGAATTGGAAAATCAGGTGGTAGAGGATTTTGCCAAAATATTGGAGGGTGCTAAAATTCGGCAGGACGAGGCTTGGGAATATCCCCTCATTGGGCATATTTGTGATTATATTGTAGAGAATTTGAAATTATGCCGCTGTTTGCTGTTAAACCCCAAAAGCGACAGCCTCACAGGAAAGCTGACAGCGGTCATGAAGCAAAAGGGTATTCAGGTGCGGCAGGAAATGGGCGTTCAATTGGAATCCCATAAAGCGGATTATATCCATCAGTTTATCGCCTGCGGTGCCATGGGTATGGTGAAGCAATGGCTGCTGGAGGGAATGCCCCTTTCCAAGAAGGAAATGGTGGAGCTGGCGGAAAAAATGATTCGACCGATTTTTCAGTTGTTACTTCCGGCATAAGGCGGAAAATGGGGAACAAGTAAAGTGAAGGAGCATGAGAACGATGGGAAACGGAAAAAAGAAATTACTGGCCATATTACTTGCAGGATGCTGTGCCGTCAGCGGCTGTGCCAAAGGGGAAGGGGAAGAAACCCGGACGGAAGAAGCGGCGCATATAGTGACAGGCACGGTGGAGTGTAAGGAGGTATATATTCGGGCAAAAATCCCTGGCTATCTGACGGATATTCCCGTAGAGGAAGGACAGGAGGTCCATGAGGGGGATTTGCTCTTTTCTACCGATGAACGGGACGTGAAAGTAAAACAAACCCAAGCTTCCGCAACGGCACAGGCCGCCGCAGGGGCTGTGGAAGCGGCGAAGGCTGTGGCACAAAAAGCGCAGGAAAATGTTAAGCTGCTGGAAACGGAATATGCCAAATATCAGGAATTATTTGAAATAGATGCACTGGCCCAGGATACCATGGATAAGCTGTCCACACAGCTGGAAGCGGCAAGACTGGATTTACAAGCCGCCAATGCACAGGTATCCGCCGCAACGGGACAGTTGCAGGCGGCAAGAGGGGTGCTTTCCGAGGTCAATCTGAATTTGGGGCAGACCTCTCAATATGCGCCCTGCAACGGTACGGTTACGCTGATTTCTTCCAGCGTAGGGGAATTGATCGGCACCGGCACAACCATTGTCACCCTGACGGATTACAGCGACCGCTGGATTTTGGCAAATGTGGACGAATATGAAATCGGTAAGCTGAGAATCGGGCAGGAGGTGCCTTTGACCAGTAAGGCTTATCCCGATACGGTATTCCACGGAAAAATCGTCAATGTCAGCAAAAACCCCGATTTTGCCATTAAAAAATCCACCAATGAGCTGAACGATCAGGACGTCGTGACGTATGAAGTGAAAATCGCCCTTTCCGGGGAAGATGATGTGATGCTTTACCCGGGTATGCTCATTGGCGTTGACCTGGATAAAGTGGGTGAAGCACAATGATTCTGACGTTTTTCAAGGGATTCCGGCGGGAGTTAATCCGCCTGCTTAAGGACCCTCGGGGGCTGTTTATGTTTCTGATTGCTCCCATTGCCCTGAATCTCATTGTTTGCGGCGTATTCAGCAACGGCATTGTAAAGAATATTCGTCTGGCGGCGGTTGACGGTGCGTCCTCTGCCAAAACAAGGGAATTGATTCGGGCTTTTGAGGATTCCGACCGTTTTATCATCGCGGCAGTCCTGCCGGAGCAGGAGGAGGCAAAGCGTATGCTGGAGGCAGGCGAGATAGAAGGCATCCTCATCATACCCGACGGCTACACCAGAGCCTTACAGCTGAGACAGCAGGCAGAGGTACTGGTGGGCATCAACAGCGCCAATAATATTGTCGGCAATAGCGCCGTGGTGTCTGTGATGCAGGTGGTAAAGACCATATCCACCCGGATTGCCGTAAAAAGCTATGTGGCAACGGGCAGTACCGTGGCGGAGGGTACGGCAAAGGTCATGCCCATTTCGACAGTACTGCGGCCGTGGTTCAACCCCCAATTCAGCTATTTGATTTATCTGGGGCTGGGCTTGGTGGCGTTGATTTTCCATCAGCTGTTTATGCTGACGGTGGCAACGGCCTTCGCCGAAGAGAAAAAAGAAGGTATCCTGACGGGAGAACTGCCGAAACGGGATTGCATCATTCATTTCTTTAATAAAATGATATTTTACGGCGTGACGGGATTTTTGAATTTATGGCTCAATTATTATGTGGTGATGCGGCTGTTCGGCTTTCCCATGCGGGGGAGCAAGGAGGATATGCTCCTATTGTGCGGGTATTACCTTTTTTCCATGCTGGGTTTTGGGGCGCTTTTGGGGCTGGTTTGCAAAAATACCCTCCATGCTATGCAGTGGCTGATGGCGCTGACCTATCCCATATTTATACTGACGGGCTTTTCATGGCCCCATACGGAAATGCCGGCGGTGTTGGTAGAGGCGGCACAGATTTTGCCCGCCACTCATTTTTTGACCCCTTTGCGCAATATCGTGCTGATGGGCATGAGCTATGATACCCCCTCTCTTGCCCATGCGAGGGATATGCTTTTGCTGTTGGGAGCGGCGGCATTTTTGCTGAGCCTGCTATTGTTCATCGGAAAGGTATTTTGGGCGGATAAAAAGAAAACGGCAGGAGAGGAGGCGGTGCAGGCATGAAAGGATGGTTCAGATTATTCCTGCGGGAATGGGTCTATCTGTGCAAGCGCCCTCGTTCTCTGGTGCTGATGATATTGATTCCCGTTTTTGTAACCTGCATTTGCGGCAGTAGCTATGGGAAAGGCTATTTTTCCCAATTGAAAATGGGTGTTGTGGATTACAGTTACAGCAAGCAGACCAGAGAAGTGGTGGAGGGCTTTCGGCAGTCCGATTACTTCGACGTGGTGGGTTATTACGAGGACGAGGAGGCCATCTCCCAAGCTATGAAGAATGGGGAGATTGTAGGCTGTTTGATTTTCCCGGCGGATTTTACCAAGAAATTACAGCTGGGACAGCAGGCGGAGGTGCTTTTGGGCTCCAATGCGGTGAATATGGGCTACGGCAGTACCATCAACCTAAAGGGTTCCGAGGTTTTGGGCACCATTTCCACCCAAATGGCG
The DNA here is from genome assembly GCA_017523325.1 of Anaerotignum sp. Classification (GTDB taxonomy): domain Bacteria; phylum Bacillota; class Clostridia; order Lachnospirales; family Anaerotignaceae; genus Anaerotignum_A. Next base: position 11,571 of record JAFWWO010000049.1, read on the forward strand.
GTAAAAAGTCTGGTGGCCAAGGGAGAAACCGTTGAGGACGCATTGGCGGCCATGAACCCTGTTAGCTTTTACACCCGCCAATGGTATAACCCCACCAATAATTTCAACTTTTTTCTGACCTTTGGCTTTGTTATCGCTACGGTGCAGCAGGTGTTGATTTATTTCGCCGCCATTTCTCTGGCAAGGGAAAAGGAAAGCGGACATCTGGCAGAGGTACGCAGTATCAGCAAAAATGCGGCGGTACAGGTGACGGTGAAATGCGTGGTATATTTCATCATTTCTTTGATGACATGGCTGATTTGTTCCCTCATCATACGGGACATATACGGTATCCCCATGCGGGGGAGCCGGCAGGTTTGGCTGGCGTACAGCAGTCTGTTTTTGCTGTCGATTATCACTATGGGGCAGTTTTTCTCCGCCCTGATGCCCAATCCTGTTTGGGCGACCTCCCTTTCGCTGGTGTTTACATCGCCCTCTCTGGTGTTAAGCGGGTATACATGGCCCACCATTGCCCTGCCTGCCTTTTATCAAAAGCTGGCGCAGGTATTCCCTCTGACACATTTCGTCATCGGCTACCGCAATGTGGCGTTAATGGGCTGTGGTTTTGAGGCAATTCGGGGCGATATGATGCTTTTGGCAGGCATCAGCGTGGTTTGTATGGTGCTGAGTATTGCCCTTTGGCATTGGAAAATGGCAATTTGGGAGAAAAAGCAAAACGGCGAAACAATAACGGAAATAAAGGCTGCAGAGCCTTCCATAGAAGCATAAGGAAAGGGGCAGATCAATATGGCAGTAATGAAGTATCAAAAAATGTGTGCCTTGCTTTTGGCAGGTGCATTGACAACAGGTATGGCAATGCCTGCCTTTGCCGCAGAAACAAAAACGGAACAGACAAAAGAAACACAGGCGGCGGCACAGCCCATGACGCTAGAGGAAATTCAACAGTTGGTGCTGAAAAACAACCGGCTGAAAACGACGTTGGAATTGAACGCCCAGAAGGTAACGGCGGGCATGAGCGCCATTGAGGACGGTCCGCGGGATTTGAAGGACGCCCAAGATGATGCCGCCCACGCCAGACAGGAGGCAAGCAAGCAGGCCGGTCTGGGCAAGGCCGGTGCGGCACAAATCAAACAGGGTGCCGCAGGTCTGGGTACGACAGCCAGCGGTATTGCCAGTCAGGTAGGCGGTGCCATTGGCGCACAGCAGGGCGGGGCCGCCGGTGCGCAACAGGGCAGTCAAGTGGGCGCTGCCATTGGGGAGCAGTTGGGTTCTTCTTTAGGCGATGCCTTGGGTGGCTTGGCGGATATCAGTACCGGGCTGCTTTCCGGAACGGTGCAAACGGCCAATGCCATGGAGGATATTGTGGATAGCGTAGCGGACCGTCAGAGGGAAACCCTGGAGGATCAGCAGACGGAACTGAAAAATACCGAAATGGATCTGAATAAAACAAAAGAGGACTGGGATAACGAAGCTTTGGCAGTGACGCAGCTTTTGGTCAACAAAACCGTACAGGTGGAAAAAGGCGTTGACCTTTTGACAAAGAAACAGGCGCTTTTGGAGCGGGTTTGCCAAATCGAGGAGAAAAAACAGGCGTTGGGCTTAAGCACCCAGACAGACCTTTCCGGTAAAAGGCTGGAGGTGGCTGAAGGTGCAAAACAGTTGCAGGACGCCAAAGACGGATTGGTGCTTTTGAAACGGCAGTTAAACGATTTGATGGGCAAGGAATTAGATGCAGCATTAAATATCACGCCGCCGGAGCTGGCGGGGAAAATAGAAAAAGCACCTGCATACAGTGAGGATTTGCTCAAAGCGGCAACGGAGAAAAATTATAAGCTGAAAACATTAAGACGGGATCAACAGCAGGCGAAGGAAAAAGCCAACGATACCTCCAAATACGATGGGCAAATTAAGGCAAGCCGCTTGGATATGGAACTTGCCGATGTTGCCATGAAGGATCAGGAGGCGGCAATTGCCAATGACCTGAAAAAGAAGCTGGATAACATCAATGCGGCGGCGGCGGAATATCAGAACAAAAAGGACGCCTATGCCAAAGCGAAAACCGAATGGCAGCAACAACAGGTATCCGCAAAGCTGGGATTGGTTTCTGCTGTGGAACAGCAGGGCTTGCAGCTGCAATTTGAGCAGAAGGAAATGGAACTGGCCACAGCGGCGTATGCCTATGATATGGCTTGGGCGGAATATCGTATGTTGATGGACGGCACAACGCTGGAAATTTACGATACCTATAAAGAAAAAATCGGTTAAACACCATAGAACCAAAAGGGCGGGAAAATCCTGCCCTTTTTTCGTGCAGGGTGGTGACAGAAAGCGTTTGGATATGGTAGACTATTGGAAAATGCAGGAGAGAGGAGAATGGGAATGAAAGTAATCGATTTGACGCAGACCATAGCCAACGGTATGCCTGTTTTTCCCGGAACAGAGGCGGCTAAGTTGGAGACTGCGAATACCTTTGAAAAAGACGGCTTTCGGGAAACGATGCTCCATATTACTTCCCATACGGGTACCCATATGGATGCACCGTTCCACTTATTCCCACACAGAACAGCGTTGGACGACATGGCACCGTCCCGGTTTGTAGGAAAGGCACTGGTGCTGGACTGCCGTGATGTGCCGGAGGGCGGCAGTATCGGTATGGAATATATCGAAAGGGTGCGCCCCTTGGCGGAGCAGGCGGAATTTCTGCTGTTTTTGACGGGTTGGTCCCGTTATTGGGGGCAGGAAACATATTTTGGGGCATACCCTGTGATTGACATGGAGGTTTGTCAATACCTGCGGGACAGCGGTAAAAAAGGCGCAGGCTTTGATACCATCGGCATCGACCCTGTTGCCGATATGGAATTGCCCCGACATAAAATGCTCCTTTCTGCGAGGGATATGGTGATTTTGGAGAACCTGACCAATCTGGAGCAGGTGGGAAAGGAGCTGTTTTTACTGGCGGCCCTGCCTCTGAAATACCAAAATGCCGACGGTGCACCCATTCGTGCCGTTGCAATTTCGGAAGAATAAATGAAAGTTTCCCTTTTTGCCTCATAAGCTAAAAGAAAGGGAGGCGGAGCTATGAAAGGGAAATTTTTGAGGAAAGAAAGAGTTGGTTTGATTTGCTGTACCTGTATCATCGGGGCGTGTCTGTGGCAAACTGCCATACGAGGGAAGACGGCACAGGTTATGCTGCCGGTAGAGCGAAAAACCATTGTGCTGGACGCCGGTCATGGCGGCTGGGACCCGGGGAAAACAGGCAGTACCCAATACGCCGATGAAAAAGATTTGAATCTGGCAGTGGTGGAGAAATTACAGCATTATCTGGAGCAGGGTGGTGCAACGGTGCTGTTGACCAGAAATACCGATGATGCCCTGGGCGGCGGAAAACGGGAGGATATGGCGCAGCGGAAAAAAATCGCCAATGAATATGACGGGGATATTTTGGTGAGTATTCATCAGAATGCCTTTCCCTCGCCGAAGGTGAAGGGGGCTCAGGTGTTTTACCACCAAAACAGCCCTAAGGCAAAGGCACTGGCGGAGTCGGTGCAGGAAAGCCTGCGGCAGCGGGTGGATGAGAGCAATGGCCGTCAGGCAAAGGAAAATAAGGAGTATTACATATTGCGTGCAACGGAAATCCCTGCCATTATTGTGGAGTGCGGCTTCCTTTCCAATCGGGAGGAGGAGGCACTGCTCAATGATTCCGATTATCAGGATAAGCTGGCGTGGGCCGTTTACTGCGGGATTTTGGAATATTTTACTGAACAAACGGGAGAACAGGCATAGTTGCATTTGAAACAGAACAGGAAGGTATAGAATGAAGGATACATTTGAAGGGTTGGGGCTGTCTGCGGCTTTGGTGGAAGGGCTGCAAAAGCAGGGGATTACACAGCCCACGGAAATACAACAGAAAATGATACCGGAAATATTGGCGGGCAGGGACGTCATCGGCCGCTCGGAAACGGGCTCCGGCAAAACATTGGCTTATCTTCTGCCCATATTTGAGGGGCTGGATATGACAGTGCGGGGAACCCAGGCCATCATATTGACCCCTACCCATGAGCTGGCGGCACAGGTATTCCGGCAAGCACAGCTGTTGGAGGAAAACAGCGGGATTGCCGCAGGCAGTGTATTGCTCATTGGGGCGGCAGGCATCGGCAGACAGCTGGAAAAGCTGAAGGCAAAGCCCCGTATCGTCATCGGTTCCACGGGGCGGATACTAGATTTGATACGGCGAAAAAAAATACAGGCCCATCTGGTGAAAACCATCGTGCTGGACGAGGGCGACAGATTGCTGGAGGACGGCAATATCGCCGATGTGGAGGCAGTCATTCATACCACCCTGCGGCAGCGGCAGTTGGTGCTGCTTTCCGCTTCTGTGGGCGGGGAAACGAAGGCACGGGCGGCAGGATTGATGAAGGAAACTGCTGTGACCATAGAAGCGGAAAAGGGCGGTATTGTACCCAAGGGCATTTCTCATTACTATATCCTATCGGCGCCCAGAGAGAAATTTGTGAACCTGCGGAAGATTTTGGCAGGGGAAAAGCCGGAAAAAGCCATGGTCTTTTTGAATAATCCGGAAAATATTGAGGTGACGGTGGATAAGCTGTGCTATCACGGTATCAAGGCGGCAGGCATTTATGGGCAGGCAGGGAAGCTGGATCGTAAAAATGCCATGGAAGGCTTTCGGGAAGGACGGATTCATGTGCTGGTGGCGTCAGATATCGGCTCCCGGGGGCTGGATATTGAGGGCGTGACCCATATCATCAATCTGGACGTGCCGGAGGAGCCGACCCATTACCTCCATCGGGCGGGGCGCTGCGGCAGGAAAGGGACAGAGGGCATTGCCATTACCATTGTTACGCCTTATGAGCGGAAATGGGTCCATAAATACGAAAAGGCCTGGGGCCTGCACTTCCAACAAAAGGAGATGTCCTACGGAAAGCTGGTAGACAGCAGCAAAACGAAAAAGGATATCCTCCCGCCGAGGAAACAACGGGCGGAAGAACCCCATAAAACTGCCGATGTAACGGCTTGGGAGGAGGCGTTTTTTGCAGGGGAGGAAACACCTCGTAAAAAGCGGCAGGAAACACCCAAATCCTTGAAAAAGACAAAACAAAAGGGCGGAGGGACGCAGGAAGAAACCGAAAATCTGGGTTTTTTTGCCAGAAAAGCGAAAAAACTTGCGGAAAAAGAGGCCAATCGCCAAAAAAACCAAAAAAAGTAATTGTCCAAAGGGCAAATATCGGGTATGATGAGAGAGAATATTTACACATAAGAGGAGGATTTTTTGATGAGCCATAATTGCGATTGCGGTCATGATCACGACCATGCACATGAGGAAATGGAGCTGGAAACCATGTTTCTGACACTGGACGATGATACGGAACTGGAATGTGGTATTCTGGGCGTATTTGAAGTGGAAGGCTTAGACGGAAAGGAATATATCGCCCTGCTGCCTTTGGAGGACGAAACCGTTTTGCTCTACGAGTATAAGGAAAACGGCGATGAGGTAGAATTGAGCGTCATTGAGGACGATGAGGAATTCGATAAGGTTTCCAATACATTCTACGACCTGTTTGAAGAGGACGAAGAATAAACAGGGAGGAAGGCGGGAATGGACAACCATTCCCGTTTTTACATACCGGAAGAAACGGGAGATGAAAACAATGAAAATAAAAGCAAAAATATGGACGGCGTTGGCATTGACGGCGGCTTTTTGTCTGCCGCAGACTGCCTTTGCCGCAGATACCTGGCAGGTGAACCGTCCCTTGGTTGCCCATGCCTTAGGAGAGGCGGACGGAAAAATAGAAACCAATTCCAAGGAGGCTTTTCTTTCCTCATGGGAAAGCGGCTACCGTGTGGTGGAAGGGGATTTTACATATACCTCTGACGGGGTGCTGGTGCTGCGCCATGATTTTGATACGGGCGGTTCCTATTACCGGTTGGAAATTGAACCCCAAGGGAATCCGGTGATGGATTACAAGACCTTTAAGGAAAAAAAGGCGGTCTATTCACAAACGCCTATCTCGGCGGCAGAACTGCTTTCTCTGATGGCGGACTATCCCGATATGTATTTGATTACGGATACCAAAAATACGGATCAGGCTACGATACAGCGGCAATTCACAGATTTGAAGAATATTGCCAATAACATGGGCACACCGGAGGTATTACAGCGGATTATCCCCCAGATATACCATAAGGATATGCTGGGCTGGGTGCGGGCGGTATATCCTTTTGAACAGTGGATTTATACCCTGTATATGCAGGTAAACCCTAACTATGGAGAAATTGCGGCGTTTTGTGCTGCGCAGGGCATTGGCACTGTCACCATTGAGCAATCACAGGTGAAAAAAGATGTGGTGGATATTTTCCATGCAAAAAATATCAAGGTGTATGCCCATACCATCAATCGCTATAAACAGATGAAAAGCCTGCTGGCCATGGGGGTGGACGGCGTTTATACCGACCGTATCAAGCCCTATGAATTAAGCTGGGTGGGCCTGCAAAATACCAGAAAAATAGAGGATAAAACCATTACGGTAAATGGAACGGAGCAGACCTTCCCTACGCTGGATATTTTCGGTAAGGCCTATACCCCTTTGCGGCAGTTGGCAAAGGTGGGCAAGGGCTTTTCCGCCAATTATGACAGGGAAAGCGGACGGCTCTCGCTGACCGCAGGTCAGCCCTTCGTATCCATCGGGAATGAGCTTCTGATGGACAACGGCGGCAGACTGATTACCAAAAAAGCCGATTTCCGTCTGTTTTTGAACGGAACCGATACAGGCGTTGCCTGCTTTTTGGTGGACGGCGAAGTATTTGTACCGCTGGAGGATATGGCGGCGTTGTTACAGAAATAAAAATGATGGCACGGCTTTCCCGTTGACACCGGCGGGAAATTATGCTATCGTAGCAATAGAAAAATCAATGTTTGCTGGGGGTGCCGTAAAACGGCTGAGAAACGGAAAATTCCGTTACCCTTTTTACCTGATCTGGGTCATGCCAGCGGAGGGAAGCATTTTTGCAGAACAGGCACAGCAAAGCGTTTTTCGCAGCTGTGCTTTTTTATTGGAAGCATTATATTTTAAGGGGGAATTGGTATGAAGACGAAAAAATTGACGATATCGGCACTGTTTATTGCCATTGGGGCATTAGCAGGGAATGTGATTTATATTCCCGTGGGAGCGTCCAAATGCTTTCCCATTCAGCATACCATCAATGTGCTTTCGGCGGTGTTTTTGGGGCCGCTGTATGGGGTAATCAATGCCTTTTGCATCTCCCTGCTGCGTAATTTTATGGGAACCGGCTCTTTGCTGGCGTTCCCCGGCAGTATGATTGGGGCGTTATTGGCAGGCTATGCTTATCAGCTGACGAAGAATACATATGCTACGGCGGCAGCGGAAATTTTTGGTACGGGGATTTTGGGCGGACTTTTGGCAGTGCCCATTGCCGTTTTGGTGATGGGAAAGGAAGCAGGAGCTTTGGCCTATGTGCCCGGCTTTTTGCTCAGCACCATCGGCGGCAGTATCATAGCGGTGGTTTTGCTGAAATCCACAATGCTGGTAAAGGCAGTGAATAAATCCGTGTAAGACGAGGAGGTGTTTTTCATGAAGCATGTATTGACCATTGCCGGCTCGGATACCTGCGGCGGAGCGGGGATTCAGGCGGACTTGAAAACGTTTAGTGCACAGGGGACTTACGGTATGAGCGTCATCACTGCCGTGACGGTGCAGAACACCCAAGGGGTTTTCGGTTGTCAGGATATAGACCCGGAAATCATCAAAGGGCAGATAGATGCTATTTTTACGGATATTTCCGTCAGTGCGGTAAAAATCGGCATGGTTTCCCAGATTGCTACCATTCATGCCATTGCCGATAAGCTGGAGCAGTATCAGCCCCCCAATGTGGTGGTGGATCCGGTGATGATATCCAAAAGCGGCTTTGACCTGATGCAGCCCGAGGCCAAGGACACCCTGATTAAGCGGCTGCTGCCTTTGGCCCATGTGGTAACGCCCAACCTGCCCGAAGCGGAAGTCATTACAGGAATGAAAATCAACGACCTATCCTCCATGGAGCAGGCTGCCAGAGCCATTTATGCCATGGGGGCGAAAAATGTGCTGATCAAAGGCGGACATCTGGAAGCCGATGCCATAGACCTGCTGTTTGACGGAGAATGCATTGTCACGCTGCATTCCGAGCGGATTGCCACAAAGAATACCCATGGCACAGGCTGTACCCTATCCTCCTGCATTGCCGCCAATTTGGCGAAGGGCAAAACCGTGGAGGAAGCCGTGAAGATTGCAAAGGCGTATATTACCGTTGCCATCGAGCACGCTTTGGATATCGGCAAGGGCGTTGGGCCTACCAACCATTTTTATGAGCTGTATAAAAAAGCGGGCATTTGGGACGAGATAAAGGACGAAAGCAAAAGCCGGCGGGGATAATCCGGTGGCGTTTTGCGGGATAAGGGTTAAAATTAGAAGGTTTTTCTGATTTTCGGGGAAGGATTGCCGAAGAAAACCGGCAAAAAAGCAATCTGTATTTTTTGTTTCCTTGGGATTTTGATTTGAAATTGTGCATAATAGATAAAAAAATATGGAGAAATAGGCGTGTTTCTGCATGATATTTTCGCTTTTGCCCATTGTTTGCGAAAATTGCGGTTGACAAACAGAGGGAATTTCGTATAATGAGGTTTAAGTTCATTGAAACAGAAAAAGGCAATGAAAAGAAGAGTACACCCTGAAAGATTTTACAGAGAACCTCCGGGGCTGAGAAGGAGGGAATAAAGCAGGGGTGGAAGATGGTCTTGGAGCCGCGCACCGAGAGGAAATTCCTTTAGGCTGCGACGGGTGTGCCCGTGACAGCACTAAAGTATCGGCAGCTTTGCCCGTACTTGATGAGGCTATGATCGTGAGGTCATGGTGAATTAGGGTGGTAACACGAAGCGTAAGCTCTCGTCCCTTGGGTCTATCAAGACCGAGGCGGCGAGGGCTTTTTATATTTTAGAGAAAAGGTGGTTGCAAAAATGGCTGAGCAAAACACAATGATTCGCCTGTCCGGCATCAAAAAGAGATTCCGGCAAAAGGGCGGAGAGTTGGAAGTCCTCCACGGTATAGATGTGGAGATTGCAAAAGGAGAAATATTCGGTATCATCGGGCTGAGCGGTGCCGGCAAAAGCACATTGGTACGTTGTATCAATCTGCTGGAAAGACCCACGGCCGGCAAGGTATATCTGGACGGGGTGGAGCTGACTGCTCTGCCGGAACGGGAACTGCGCCAACAGCGGCGGTCTATGGGCATGATTTTCCAGCAGTTTCACCTGCTGATGCAGAGAACGGCGTTGGAAAATGTCTGTTTCCCTATGGAGATTTCCGGCGTGCCCAAGGCAAAGGCAAAGGAAAGAGCCATAGAATTGCTGGAGTTGGTCGGTTTGGCGGACAGAACAGATTCCTATCCCGCACAGCTTTCCGGCGGCCAGAAGCAAAGAGTTGCCATTGCCAGAGCCTTGGCAACGGAGCCAAAGGTGCTTTTGTGCGATGAGGCGACCTCCGCCTTAGACCCCAATACGACGGCGGGCGTGCTTGCTCTTTTGAAGGACATCAACGAAAGACTGGGCATCACCATTGTGGTCATTACCCATGAAATGAGTGTCATTCAAGAGATTTGTAACCGTGTGGCTATCATTGACGGCGGGAAAATTGCAGAAATGGGCAGTGTAGAGGAAATTTTCCGTACACCCAAAACAAAAATCGGGCAGGAGCTGGTGTACCACGAAGGCAGTAACCGGGAGGCCTATGTGGGGAAATTGCCCCACTGCTATCGTGTGGTATTTAAGGGCGGCATCTCCAATGAGCCGATTTTGGGCAGAATGATGATAGATTGCAACGGCGTGGTGAATATCCTCTCCGGAAATACCCGCCATATCGAGGAACAGGTTTATGGACAGATGATACTGCAATTCCCTGAGGAAAAGGAATTGCGGGAGAAAATGATAGGGTATCTGATAGAGAAAGGCGTTGTTGTGGAGGAGGTAGAGTATGTTTAAGGAAGGCATGCTTGCGCTGGTGGGCGCAGGGTTCTGGGAAACGATTTATATGACACTGGTTTCCACATTTTTCGCCTATCTGATTGGACTGCCCTTGGGGCTGATTCTGGTGGTGACGGATAAGGACGGTATCCGCCCTATGGCGTTGGTGCATCAGGTTTTGGGCGTGCTCATCAATATTATCCGCTCCGTTCCCTTTTTGATACTGCTGGTGGCGATTATGCCCTTTACCAAAGCGGTGGTGGGGACGGTCATCGGAGCAAAGGCGACTATTGTAGGGCTTTTGGTAGCGGCGGCACCCTTTGTGGCGCGTATGGTGGAATCCTCCCTAAAGGAAGTGGAGAAGGGCGTTATTGAAGCGGCACAATCCATGGGTGCATCTCCTTTGCAGATTATGCTGAAGGTGCTTTTGCCGGAAGCGAAGCCCTCCCTTTTGGTGGGCAGTGCCATTGCCATTACTACAATTTTGGGCTATTCTGCCATGGCGGGCTTTGTCGGCGGCGGCGGATTGGGTGCCATTGCGATCAATTACGGATATTATCGTGGACAGACGGATATTATGTATATTATGGTGATTTTGCTGGTTATCATCGTGCAGGTTTTCCAAGAGGCCGGTATGCGGATTTCCAGACACAGCGATAAGCGATTGTAATTCCCTTTGGGATTTACATATAAAACGAAACTATTTTTTTTATTTCACAAGGAGGGTATTGTATTATGAAGAAATTTTTTGCATTTTTACTGACAGGAGCTTTGGCATTGGGTGTTGCGGGCTGCGGCAATTCCGAAACAGCCGGAAACGACACAGATGCAGTGACATTGAAAATCGGCGCTTCTCCCACACCCCATGCAGAAATTCTGGCGGCGGCAAAGGACGAATTGGCGGAAAAGGGCATCAATCTGGAAATCGTAGAATTTACGGATTATGTGCAGCCGAACTTGGCATTGGATACCGGCGATCTGGACGCCAACTATTTCCAGCATCAGCCTTATCTGGATTCCTTTAATCAGGAACACGGCACAGACATCGTTCCTATCGGTACGGTACATTATGAGCCCATGGGCATTTATGCAGGCACGGTGACAGACTTGGCGGATATTCCCGAGGGAACCAAAGTCGGCATCCCCAACGATGGTACCAATGGCGGTCGTGCGCTGCTGTTGCTGGAAGCAAACGGCTTGATTAAGCTGGATCCCGCAGCAGGCATTTCCGCAACAAAGCTGGATATTGCAGAGAACCCGAAAAACCTGCAAATTCTGGATATGGAAGCGGCTCAGCTGCCTCTGTCCTTGAACGATTTGGGTCTGGCTGTCATCAACGGCAATTATGCAATGCAGAGTGGGCTGAAAACAGAGGACGCACTGTCCATCGAGGCGGCTGACTCTCTGGCGGCTACGACATATGCAAACATCGTTGCGGTAAAGGCAGGAAATGAAAACACTCCCGAACTGGCTACACTGATGGAAGCATTGCAGGGCCAGACTGTTGCAGATTTCATCAACAGCACATACGGCGGTGCGGTAGCGCCTGCGAATAAGCAGTAAAAAACGGTCGAGCGGCCGACATTTTTCTAAAAAACCTCCTGTAAGAGATACAGGGGGTTTTTAGCATTTTGCCTGAGGGGACGTGAGCCGATAGTTCTGATTATTTCCGGCAGTGTAAAGGAGGTTGTACTATTTGCAAAAAATTTTCAATAAATTACTTTTGCTTAAAGAGAAAAGGAAGAAATTACTGATTTTCCGCCTGTTTTGCATAGGGTGGAACCCATTGGAGAGAAGCGGCGCAATTTATGCGAACTTGACAAAAGGAAAGACAGCAGATTATCCTAATAAATGTAAGGGCATACGGTTTGGGTTTGATGGCGGTAAAGGACGCTGAATTTTTTGCATATAAAGTTAGCGGAAGATAACCGAAAACTTCAAATGAGCCGTATTTTTTTGTCCGATAAGTTAGCGAAAGCTAATCAGAAAAATATATTGCCCGCACAGAGGCAATCCGATGAAAAGGAGGGTGACGATATGTCAAATTTTATGGAGCGTTTCCTATCTAAAGCACAAGGGGCGTTGATTGCATTGTTTTTTGCAAGTTGTTTTTGCGTGTTGTTTGCAGGCAGTGCATTTGCTGCTACCACAGAGGTAGACGGATTCACGGTAGACCGCAGTTACAGCTATGGCAGTTATACGGTGAAGGTAACAAAATATAATGCCGTGGGCAGTGCTGTGGCGACGGATATTACCTTGCCGGTAAAGGCGAAATTTAATGACACGGAATATACTGTGGAAAAGGTTGCTGTTTCTTTTACGGAGGAACAGAAAAATAAAATCAAAAGTGTGACGATTCCGGAGGGTTATACAGAAATAGATACCGGTGCATTTAAGGGCATGACTGCTTTGGAAACGGTGAACATTCCTGCTACCATGACGGCAATTAGCAGTAATGCATTTGAGGGCTGTACGGCACTGAAGGCTGTGAATTTTGCAGAGGGCGGCAGTCGGTTGCAGATAAATATGAATGCATTTAATGGCTGTACGGCTTTGGAAGAGATTCATTTACCTGCACATTTTACCGGAGTTGGCAATTACCGCAATCCGTTTAGAAACTGCTCTGCATTGCAGACCATTACTGTAAATGAGGAAAATACAAAATTTTTCACGGCAGAGAATGCACTTTACATGAAAGATGGCGAAAGTGCAGTATTGATTGCATATCCGGCAGGTGTAGCAGCAACTGATTTCACTGTTCCGGAAACGGCGAACGGATTGCCTGTAACAACAATCGGAGCCTTTACTTTCAGCGGAAGCAAAAACCTGAATAAGGTGGTTTTCTCCAAGAACGTGATAGAGCTGAAAGGGTTTGGTTTCTATGAAAATTGCGAGAACATCAAAGAGATTGTATTGCTGGCGGAAGAATTGACGCTTGGTAATTATGATTTTGACGGACTGGCCGATGATTTAACCATTACAGTGGTGAATGAAGCAGTAAAAGCGGCTGTTTTGGAGAAAAAGTCGGACGCAGATGTGGTGGTTGATGAAAATGCGGGCAGCAATACACCTGTGACAGATACAGTGGAAGCGGTACTGTCTTTGGGGGATACGCCTGTTTTTGCGGAAGAAAACAGCAATATCACTTATACCTTGTATTTGGATCAGGCAAAAAATGTCAATGCCTTAAAGTTTGAGATGGAATTTAATGCGGAACAGGTGGAAAAAAGCGAAATATTGCCGTTGGGAGAGTTGAACCTGTTGAAATCCGAGTGGACGGAAAAAAACGGCAAGCTGATTTTGACTGCTGTATTGGGCACATTGGGAGAAAATACGGGATTCAGCATTGCGGAAAAAACAGCGATTGCTTCTGTTTCTGTGAAAGTACAAGACGGTGTAACCGGTGATGTGACGGCAACCCTTTCCGATGCGGCGGCAGCGGCAGGTATTACAGATGCGGAAAATCCGGCGGTGGACGGGAAAGCAGACATCAATCCGCAGGCGGCAACGGCAACATATACCATTATCAGCTTTGACATCAATGGTGATGGTGGAATTTCGTTGGCTGATGTGGCAGAAGCTCAGAGATATTATCGGATTGCTTCGGATAGTGCGGACTGGAGTGCGGCAAAGGTTGCCGATGTGAATCGGGATAACATTGTCAATCTGGAAGATCTTGTATTATTGTTGGCACAGATTGCGTTTTGATGAGTGCGGATTTCATTTGAAAAGAAATGCCAAGAAAGACCTTTGCCTGTTTGGGCAGAGGTCTTATCTGGGTTTTCGAGAGAAAGTTTAGCAAAAAAATGAGAGAGGAGGAGGGTATATGTCTGCATATTTAGCAGGACAAAAAAGAAGGCTGTGGGCGATGGTTGTTTGGGTAGCAATATTTTGCGTGCTTTGTCCACAGGCGGTAAAGGCGGACGATTCGGTGAAAGCAGAAGTTTCTTTGCAAGAAACAGTATTGCTTTCTCCTGCCGAGGATGTATTGACCTATACGGTATGTATCGACAACGCTGTTTGTCTGACGGCTTTATGGGTAGAAATGGAGTTTGAAAGCAGTCAGGTGGAAAAAGGGAATATCCTGAGCCAAAGCCCTTTCGCAATATCCCACAGTGTATGGAAAAAAGAGGGGGACACGTTGAAATTACAGGCATATTTCGGTATCGACGGTGCAGGACAGGGATATACGGCAACAACACCAATGCCGTTGGCAACCATTTCAGTGCCGTTGGTGGATAAAGCTGCCGAAACAGTGGCGGTAAAGCTGACGAAAGCCGTTTGTGCGGGAATTCCTGCCAATGGCGGAAAGGCTGTTGACGGCATTGTGAAAATCGGCAAAGATACGGCAGTTTATGTGAAAGATGATGCGATTTCTTATGATATAAACGGCGATGGAACGGTCAATCAGTTGGATATTACAGAGGCACAGAAGTATTATCAGGCAACGAAAGACAGTGCAAATTGGGAAACAGCCCGAATTGCCGATGTAGATCGCAGTGGCGTAGTGGATATTCAGGATTTGATTACGATCTTTCTGCATTTGGAAATCTAATGGTCTATGAAAAAAGGAGTGGTGAAGCAAATGAAAAGAATGAAAAAATTTACCGCAATGGTACTGAGTCTGGTGTTGGTGTTGGCGGTTGCACCGATGGCATGGGCGGCGAATCCGTTGCCGGGTGCTAATATAAAAGATGGTGTTTTGATAGGGTATTACGGCGAAGGAGGCGATATTGTCATTCCCAACAGCGTAACGATGATTGCCGGCGATGCATTCAAGGGAAATGAGGATATTACCGGTGTGACGATTCCCGGCAGTGTTTCTATGATAGGATACAGTGCTTTTGAAAATTGCTTGAATTTGGAACGGATTATTTTTTCCGATCCTACGGATGGTGCGGAAATGATTATTCGTGTCAATGCTTTTCGGAATTGCCCCAAATTGACAGAATGTGAAATTCCGGCTGTTGCCACTTATGTGACGGCAAATGTGTTTAAGGGCTGTACTTCTATGGAAGAAATCAAAGTACATCCTGAAAATCCTTATTATGTGACCGATGAGGAAGGAGTTTTGTTTGGACCTTGGGTTAATGAGGGCGAACCGCAGTACGGCGATACCGATGATTGGGCGGTAACAGCTTATCCTAGCGGAAAAAGCGGCACTTATACCATTCCTAAACAAGTAGGGCCCAACGGCAAATTCAAAGTCGGTCGTATTTGGGCAGGTGCTTTTGAAGGTGCAAAGGGTTTGAAAGAGGTGGAAATTCAGGATAATATTAAAATAGTCGGAGGTCACGCCTTTTCTGATTCCGGTTTAACAAAGCTGTATATTCCCGAAACGGTAGAACGGGTGGATACGGCAGTTTTCCAAAATTGCGAGGATTTGACAGAGGTATCTCTGCCTTCTTGTATGACAGAATTGGGTATGCATCTTTTCTTGAATTGCACTGCTTTGCAGCGGATTGATTTTTCTCGTTGTCAAAATTTGACCCAGTTGGGGCTTGAGGCATTTATGGGCTGCGACAGTATTACAAATTTTGTCATTCCTCCTACGGTCAGAACCATTGGCAGTATGGATATGGACGGCATGAAAAATCTGGCGCGGGTATATATTCCCGCCGGAGTGACCAATTTTCCGGTAGATGATATTGGTGCCTATAATTTTATGGATGATGCGGCGACGGACTTGCAGGTATATGTTGTGGAAGGGTCTACCGGTGCAAAATGGGCGCAGTTGCGTGCGGAAGAATTGGATTTGAATGTGACGGTTGTGCCGGCGGGAACAAACCCCGAAACACTGGACATTGGTAAATTCAATTTGGCTGATTTGCAGCATAAAGTGAAACTGGCAGGCAGCTTCAAATTTGGCAGCAGTTTGGACGTAAAAGAATTGACATCGGGCAGCGAATATGCAAAATTTCAGGCGGCTAATGCGGAAAACGGCATGATGCGTGTTTATGAGGTACGCGTTTTGCCCGGCGGGAATGTACTCCCCGATGATTTGACCATCAGTTTCGCCAGAGGAGAATTCAGCAAAAATGTGCAGATGGCACAGATTGTAAACGGAAGTGTGCGTAATTGTGAAGCGGAAGTGACCGGTTCAACCGTCAGTGCGGACGTTTCCGAATTAGGGTATTTTGCATTGATGGACAGCTCTGTTCAGCCGGGACCGCAGGTAGAAACAGCGGTTACGGAGGTGCGTCTGAATAAAACGGCGGAAACTGTGGAAGCAGGAAAAAAAGTGCAGTTGACAGCAACAGTTCTGCCGACAACGGCAATGAATAAGGTTTTGGAATGGAAAAGCAGCAATGAACGAATTGCAACGGTAGACAGAAAAGGTGTTGTAACCGGTGTGGCGGAAGGTACGGCTGTGATTACGGCGACTGCACATAACGGTGTCAGCAATTTTTGTACTGTGACAGTGCGGGGTGGCGATACGCCTGTTGTTCCCGGTGACGATGTGAAAGCTGCGGCAGCATTAAAAGCGGAAACACAGGCAGGCGCGGATGGAAAAGCGGCATTCCGCTTGGAATTGCAGGCGGCAGAAAATATTGCCACGGTGCAGGTGACTTTCCAAACTTCCACTTCCGATGTGGTGCTGCAAGGGAAAAACGGCTTTACACCCATTGGTGCTGTGAAAGGGAAAACAGAAAACGGCATATATACCGGAACGGCGATTTTAGGATATTTGTCTGCCGACGGTGCATTGTTCCAAGCGACAGAAAGCACGGCGATTGCTTCTGTTTTGGTAAATGCCGAAAACCCCACTTTGAAAATTACGGAACTCAAAATTGCAGGCTGGGGCAGTGATAAACAGGAAAAATACGGTATTCTTTCCGGCATCAATCCCGATGAAGCGACCTTTATCGGAGGCAATCCTTATGATGTCAATCGGGACGGGAAAGTAGATCAGCTCGATGTTACGAAAGCCATCGGTTTTTATCAAGTTACTTCCGCCTCTGCACATTGGGAAACGGCAAAATTATGTGATGTGAACGGGGATAATATGGTAAACATAAATGACTTCGTTTTGATTTGGTTAAACTTTACAGAATAAATATAGGAGCATGGTGAAGAAACGATGAAAAGATTTTGCAGAATAACGGCGTTTTGCATGGCTATGACGATTTCTTTCGGCAGTACGGCTATGGCGTCGACAATTACCCCTTCGGTAACAGCCGTCACATTGGAAGCGAGAGAAACCGAAGTGTCTTTCGATGTCATCTTGCAGGCGGACAGCCCTTTTGCGGGGGCAGAGTTTGCCTTAAAGCCCTCCGATGACGATGTGAAAATTGATGTGGAAAACGGGATTCAATTTTTATCGGATGTTTCCGGTTATGGCACGGCAAAAGCGGAGCGTGACGGAGCGGTGTATTTTGGCTTTTTTGGAGGAAGCAACCAGTTTCCGGCAAAAACCTATCGGGTTGCTCGTGTGACTTATAATTATCGGGGGAATGAGAGCAGAACAATCCATTTGATAGAATCCAGTATCGTTACGATAAATGATGATGGAAAAACCACAACTGCGGATACGACATCTTCGCCCTTTACGGTCAGTATTTCCCGTAAAAGCAACGACGGTGGCGGCAGTGGCGGCAGTGGAGGCGGTGGCGGCGGCGGAAAAACCGATACCGGCACAAACGATACGGCGGTGCAAGCGGTTATCGATTTGATTAAAGCCATCGGAAAAGTAACGGAAAACAGCAAGCCTGCCATTGAAACAGCAAGAGAAGCTTATGATAAATTGACTGCATCGCAGAAGGCAAATGTAACCAATTATAAGGATTTGGAGGCTGCGGAAAAAGCACTTGCGGCACTTTTACAAAAAGATGCGGAGGATATAGATGAAGAGAAAAAAGAAAATGATGCACCGACTCCGACAGGAGAAAAACAATTTCGTGATGTGAAAACGACGGATTGGTTTTATAGTGCGGTGCAGTATGTTGTTTCCAAAGGATTGATGTACGGCACGGACGAAGCAATTTTTGAACCGCAGACAAAACTGAATCGTGGCATGCTGACAACAATTCTTTATCGTATGGAAGGCAGTCCGAAAGTCAATGCGGTGAATCCGTTTACAGATGTGGCGGCAGGGAAGTGGTATACCGATGCCATTGTTTGGGCCAATGCCAATGATGTGGTCAGTGGCTACGGAGATGGAATGTTCGGCCCGACCGATGATATTACACGAGAACAAATGGCGTTGATGATTATGCGGTATTGTGCCTATAAAGGCATGAATACACAGGCAAGAGGTTCACTGGAGACATATACGGACAAAAACAAGGTGAGTACTTGGGCGGAAACTGCAGTGAAATGGGCGATTGCCGAAAAATTGATTACGGGGCGTACCGAAACGACACTGGAGCCTCGGCAGACGGCAACACGTGCCGAAGCGGCATCTATATTGATGCGGTTTGACCAAAATATAAGGAGCAGTCGATTGATGGAGATGGTAGAGAATGAAACGAATGAAAATAAAGCGGAATAACCGGAAAAAGGCTTTCGCATGGCTGCTTTGCATGAGTATGCTTTGTGGCACTTGTCCGGTGTCTGTTTTGGCAGACGATTCCAACGGATTGCCGCTTGCAGAGGAATCTCCCTTTGCCAAAAATACTGATGATGAGGCGGAACATACTGCCGAAACGGAACGAGTACGTATTATTATCGAATTGGAAGAACAACCCCATTTGGCACATAAGGCAAAAATAAAAACCTTTGATTCCGTGGGGGAATATATGCAGTCCAATGAGGCGAAACGACTGGAAAATGCATTGGCGGCGGAACGGCAGGGAATGATTCGCACCTTGCAGCGTACAGATTTGGACATCACAGCGGCAGATGTGAAATATGAGTATTCTGCCGTTATGAACGGCTTGGCAGTAGAAGCACAAAGCGGTGATTTGGAGGAAATTCAGAATCTCCCCGGTGTCAAAAATGCTTTTGTGGAGGAATATCATGAACTGATGCGTCCGGTGGAAAATGTGCCGATGTTGACAGATAGTGTGGCATCTATGGGCGGCAAGGCAGTAAACGAAACGGGTTATACAGGCAAAGGCACTGTCGTTGCCGTGCTGGATACAGGCTTATCCATGGGACATGAGGCTTTTCAGGATAATATCAATATGCCAAAATATGATTTGCAGGATATTACCGAAATTCTTCAGAAGAATCGATTGACAATCGGGAAATTGGAGCCGAAAACGGTATATCACGGAGCAAAAATCCCGTATGCTTTTGATTATGCCGGAAATGACACCAATGTTTCCGGCGGGCAATCCCACGGGACACATGTGGCAGGCATTGTGGGAGCGAACGGCGACAGGGTCAGTGGTGTTGCACCTGATGTGCAGCTGGCAATTATGAAAGTATTTGCCGATGAAGCGGCCGGAGCAAGGGACAGTGATATTCTTGCCGCATTAGATGATGCAGTGAAGTTGGGCGTAGATGCCATCAATATGAGTTTAGGTACGGATGCGGGCTTTTCTTCCTCTATGCCGGAGGCTTACAAACGGATTGAGGAAGCGGGCATCAATTTGCTTTGTGCGGCGGGGAATGCATATAGTGCGACTTACCGCAATGCGACAGGAAATGACTTGCCTTTGGCGACCAATCCGGATAATGGCATTGTAGGTTCTCCTTCTACTTATCAAGCGGCACTTTCCGTTGCCAGTATGAATAATACAATCACCAAGGCGGCGTATTTTACAGTAGGAACAGAAAAAATCCGTTTTAATGATAATGCGGAAGAAAATCAGCCCGGATTTGTCGATAAATTGCAGGGCAGGTCTGCCTATATTGACTGTGGCTGCGGCGGAAAAGATGATTTTGCGGAGATTGATGCGACCGGAAAGGTGGCGTTGATAGAGCGTGCAGGGGAAGAAGATGGTGAAATTCTGACTTTTTCTCAAAAAGAACAAAACGCCGTAAATGCAGGAGCGATTGCGATGATTGTCTATGACAATGTTGAGGGCGATTTGGTGAACATGGCAACAGATTATAAAATACCGGCAATTTTTATCAGTCGGCAAAACGGCCTTTTCATGAAAATGCAGGAAGAAAAAATGCTGACGGTAGACAGTGAATATTTTGGTGATTTTCAAGACGTTTACAGTGGCAAAATGAGTGACTTTTCTTCTTGGGGAACAACGCCGGATTTGAAGTTGAAACCGGAAATCAGTGCTCCCGGCGGTCATATCTATTCTACATTGCCGGGAAACCGATATGGTAATATGAGCGGTACTTCCATGGCGGCACCCCATTTGGCAGGTGCCGGGGCGATTATGGCGGAATATATCCGTACAGAGCGGGATGGGCTGAATTTGAGCCAAACAGAAATCAAAGACCTTGCCAATCGCCTGATGATGAGTACGGCCGTTCCTGTAAGGGATGAGCATAATATTCCCGTTTCTCCCAGAAAACAAGGTGCAGGTTTGGTAAGGCTGGATAAAGCCACGGCAACAAAGGCGTATTTGACAAACAGCAACGGCGATTTGCCGAAAGGCGAATTGGGTGAGAATGCAAATGGTGCATTTACCATGAATTTTCAAATTCGCTCTTTTGCCGATGAGAAAATCACATACCAAACAGAAGTAACTGTGTTGACGGAAAACATTGTGACGGAAAACGGTGTGGATTATATTGCACAAACCCCTCGCTTGCTGAAGGGGGATATGGTCAATGTGCAGAAGCCTGCTGTTGTGTCCGTAAATGCGGGTGACAGCCAAAACGTGCGGGTAGATTTGGCATTGACGCAAGAGGGCAAAGAAGAATTACAGCGGTCTTTCCCCAATGGTATCTATATTGAGGGTTTTGTTACATTGACTCCTACCGATGGGAATCATGTGGTGTTATCCTATCCTTTTATGGGCTTTTATGGGGATTGGGCGGATTTGCCGATTTTTGATTCTACGATTTATGATGATGAGCCGGCAGCTGTTCATGAAACCATGCTGGGGCAGTTCAGAAATTCCGATGGCGGCGGCTATT
Source organism: Anaerotignum sp. (assembly GCA_017523325.1). Lineage (GTDB taxonomy): Bacteria > Bacillota > Clostridia > Lachnospirales > Anaerotignaceae > Anaerotignum_A. The sequence goes on from JAFWWO010000049.1 coordinate 32,587, forward strand.
ATTTGGGACACAATGTCTATATTGCGGAAAATACGGAATATGCTGCGGAAAAAATAGCCATCAAAGGCGGAGAAAAAGCGAAGCATGTGACGGCGGCAGTTTCCTTGTTGCGCAGTGTGGAAAGATTGCGTTTTGCGGCAACCAACGAAGAGGGAGAAACCGTTTACAGCGAAACGAAACGCAATGTTTCCAAAACATATTATGATACAGAGGGATTTCATACCCCCATGGCGGAAAAAGGTTGGATTCCCTATGATGATTGGAACAATCCTTTGCCGGACGGGAACTATACATATACCGTTACAGGAACTATTGGCGGCAAGGAACAGCAATTTTCCCTTCCTGTCGTTATTGATTCCCAAAAGCCCGAAGTTGTGGAAAGCAAGGTTTATGGCGATAAATGGTGTGTAAAAGTGACAGATAATCATTATATCCAAGCCATGATGGCAATGACTGCAGGTCAGAAGAAACTTACACCGTATTATGAGCCTGATGCAACGGAAGCAGGCGAAATTTCAACAGTGATTTTCGATTTGACCGCACCGGAATTCCGGGGCTTGACAGAGGCGAAAATTGCACTGATAGATTATGCGGATAATTTCATGGTTTCACAGGCGTTTTCATTGGAAGATTCCGGAGAGCCTTTCCCTTATGAAGAAGAGGAGATTTTGGCTTCTGTCAGTGCGCCGGCACAGACGCCTGCGGGGGAAGAAGTGCCATTCACTCTTTCGTTGGAAAAAATGCAGAGAGTGGCTACCGTCAGCTTTGCGTTTGAAAAAGACGATGCCCTTTCCTTTGTGAGAGTAGAGGGGCAGAACGGCTTTAGCTCCCTCGGTGTAAAATGGGATGATACAGACCCTAACAAGGGGAGCGTTGTCTTAAGCTATTTGAAAGATGGCGCCGGCGGCAGTATGACGCAAAAAGAAATAACCGATGTGTCCAAGCTCATATTTTCTACGTCACAAACCCTTGGGGAACAGGGACTTCGCTTAACGAATGTGACGGTCAGCGGTTATGACAAGGACGGAAAAACGGTTTATTTGAAATCGGGCATTCAGACTGCTGAAGCAAGCACCCAAGTGGAA
>JAFWWO010000008.1 GCA_017523325.1 Anaerotignum sp.
AAGGAGGCGGCAAAGGCGAGAAATAGGGAGCAGGCGGAGAGAGCGAAGGGAAGGACAGGCTGCGACCATATTTCGAGGTGGGCTGTTCAAATCCCTCCTTCTCCGTAAAGAAAAGGACGTTGAAAAGGCGTCCTTTTTTTGTGGAAAAAAGAGGAACCCGAAGTGCCACGGTGGCGCGGGCTTTGCGGCCTCCTGCTGCCGGGGGCAGGAGGAAGGAGGCGGCAAAGGCGAGAAATAGGGAGCAGACGGAGAGAACGAAGAGAAGGACAGGCTGCGACCATATTTCGAGGTGGGCTGTTCAAATCCCTCCTTCTCCGTATCATGAAAAAGACACCCCGAGAGGGGTGTTTTTTTCATGAAAGAGAGGATTTGACCCGAAGTGCCACGACGTCGTCGCAAGCTCCATATCGCTTGCGGGTTTTTTTCATGCGTTGCATCAAAAAAACCCTCTCACTCATTCCGCTGCTCCTCCTCTGCGCAAAAGGCTGTACCCGCTTGCAGCACCATTATCAATGGTTCGCCGGTACAACCTTTTGCGATGCCCGCACCGCCGAAAGCCGGGGCGGTTGCCCGCAGGCTGTTTTCTATGCTCTTGTATCCTCCTGTTTTTTGTGCTAAAATAGTATTGTAGAAATACATTTGTCTATAATAGAGGGAAGAGGAGAAAACGGAGGTGTGTGTCTATGCGTCAGAGAGAGGAAAGTATTAAAATTTGGTTCGATATGTGGTTAGGGGAAGATATTACACCATTGGACGCCATTTTTGCAAAAGATGTCACCTATGTGGAATGTTGGGGCTATGTATATGTAGGTCAGGGGGAAATCCGCCGTTGGTTCGAGGATTGGCATGGGAATAACCGTATGCTGGTTTGGGAGCCGAAGCAGTTTATCCATGAAGCCGATAAAACCGTTGTGACTTGGCATATGGAGGCAGAGGCGAAAAACGGCACACCCCGCCATATGGACGGTGTGTATATCATCGAATGGAACGAGCATGAGCAGATTTGTCTGTTGGAGGAATACAGTGCCGCCGCAAAAAAGACCCGCCCTTACGAGAAATAAGTATAAAAAACGGCGGAAAAACACATCAATTTTACCGAAAAACAAAAAAAGGAAGGCCTTCATGCAAGCCTTCCTTATTTTTTATGCCTCTGTTTCTGCCCGATCCCTTAAAATTGATAGGTCACGGAAATATTAGCTGAAATTTCGATTTTGCCATAGCTGATATTGGTACCGCCGCCATCGGCCGCAGCCTCCTCTGCCGCCATGGTTTTTGCCATAGGGGCATTTTCCACATAATCATAATTATGGGAGTTTTCCGTTACGCTTTTTACTGCGCCCAAGGGCTTACCGTAGGCGGAAGCGATGGCATTGGCGGATTTTGCCGCATTTTTTACGGCAATTTGCAATGCCTGTGCGTAATAAGCGGATTGGTCCTCCACGGAGAAAGAAACACCGTTGCTGCCTGTTGCGCCTGCATGGAGGGCGGCATCGATATATTTCCCTGCATGGTCGATGTCTTTTGTGGTCACTTGCAGTTCCGTATGGGATTCATAGCCGGTGACAGTGCTTTTGCCCGTATTTTGGTCGTAGCGGTAGGTGGGGTAAACGGAGGTGTATGCCGTCACGATTTTATCCTTGGCAATGCCCAGACCCTCCATAGCCGCCGTCACGTTTTTGGTGATTTTGTTGTTCTCCGCCTGTGCCGCCTGCGCCGTTTTGCCTGTGGTGGATACGCTCAGGCTGATTTTTGCCGTATCAGGCTGTACCTGTACCACACCGCTGCCGTTGACGTGAATTTCCCCGCCATCCGCCGCCGATACCATACCGCAGCTAAAAACAGATAACACCGCTGCCGCCGTTACAACGGCACATATTGTTTTCCAAAGTTTCATAGTATTCTCTCCTTTCGTTTTATTCCATTGGACGAGGAAAAACAGGAAAGGTTCCCGATTTCAGAAAAAAACTTTCCCTGTCCCCTGTTTTTCTATTATACTAAATAAAAAACAGTTTGGGGAGAGAAATATGAAACAAACATTAGTCATCGATTCTGCCGTGGTGGATATCATACTCCATATCGACCACCTGCCCAAAACGGGAGAGGATATCCATATCAGCAGACAGACCCGCTCCTTGGGCGGCTGTGCCTATCTGGTTTCCGATATATTGCGGCATTTTGCCGTGCCGTACAGCCTTTGTACGGCGGTGGGCGGCGGCATTTACGGGGATTTTGTGGCGGAGCGGCTGACAGAGCGGGGCGTACCCATTTATGTGCGGCGGCCCGAGGCGAAAAACGGCTGTTGCTATTGTCTGGTGGAGCGGGGCGGTGAGCGTACCTTTATCGTAGACCATGGCGTAGAATATACCTTCCATGAGTCCTATCTGGACCATATCGACACGGCGGCCATTGACAGCGTTTACGTCTGCGGTCTGGAGCTAGAGGAGGCCACAGGGGAGAATATTCTGGCCTATCTGGAGAAGCATAGGGAATATACGGTGTATTTCGCCCCCGGTGCCCGTATTATGCGGATACAGCCGGAGCGTATGGAGCGTATGTTAGCCCTTTCGCCTGTCCTTCATTTGAATGAGGGGGAAAGCCTTGCCTTTACGGGGGAGAAAACGGCGGAGGCAGCGGCAGAGCGCCTTTATCGCCGCACCCAAAACGCCGTTATCGTTACATTGGGCGAAGGAGGGGCTTATTGCTTTGATGGGCAGGGGCATTTTGCACCGCCTGTACCCACTTTGGTGGGGGATACCATCGGCGCGGGGGACAGCCATATGGGTGCGGTGATTGCCGCCCGCCGAAAAGGGCTTTCTTTCGCCGAAGGGCTGATGGCGGCGAATTTTATTTCTTCCGCCGTGGTGGCGCAGACAGGCGGGCTGCTGGAGGATAGGGAGTTTGCCAAAGCCCTTGCCGCCATGCCCACGGAATTGCAGGAAAAGCTGATGCCATAAAAAAATTTGGATAAAAAACTGCCAATCCTTCCAGAATAAGAGAGAAGCTTATTTTGGAAAGGAGAGAGCAGAGATGTTACGGAATTTTTTAAGCGACAGTTTATTTGACGAGTATTTTATGCCCTTTGAGCGGGAATTTTTCGGCAAGGGCTTCGGCAGACACAGCACAGGGCTGATGAAAACCGATGTGCGGGAAACGGAGAATCGGCTGGAGGCGGATATTGACCTGCCCGGCTTCCAAAAGGAGGATATCCGGGTGGATTTGAAAAACGGGTATTTGACCGTTTCCGCCGTACAGAAGCAGGAGAAAAATGAGCAGGACGAAAAAGGCCGATACCTCCGACAGGAGCGGTATGCCGGTACGGTCAGCCGTAGCTATTATGTGGGCGAGGGGGTCGCGCCGGAGGATATTCAGGCCAAGTATGAAAACGGCATATTGACCCTTTCCCTGCCCAAGGCACTGCCGGAGGCTGTGGAGCAGAAAAGCCGTATCCAAATAGAGGGATAAATGACAGAACGGGAAGCGTTTTCCATCTTCCCGTTTTTGGGGATTTATGTGTGCAGGCGGGTGAAAAAGGGCAGTGCAGGCAAAGGGAAACGGCTCTTTTTCATATCCCGCCCCCCAAAAGCATATACATAACCAAGATTAACTTAGAGGAGTGCTTGGTTTGAAAACGTATATAGAAGAGAGGGCGGTTGAGGTTGCGAAATTTATGATTCATACGAATGCAACGGTGAGAGAAACAGCGAAGAAATTCGGTATCAGTAAATCAACGGTACATATGGAGGTAAGTTAACAGAACGTTTTTTGTATGTTGTGAAATAGCTGATAAAATAGTGGGATTCCGCCGGTGGGACCGGCGGGGTTCTTTTTTGTTGTTTTGAGTTATAGAAGCTCCTTTGTCTTTCCCGCAAGATACAACGGCAGATTTGTGATGTATCCGTCCTTTTTGTAGCCTCGTTTTGAAAAGCGAAGGGCATGAGCCGGACGATGTTTTGAGATATATTTCTTGAAGGAGGGCGCGGATTTATCCTCCCCGCCCTTTGCCTCCACGGGAATAATCTCTGTATGATATTGCAGAACAAAGTCTATTTCGCTGTTCTTGTCGGAGTAGTAACGAGGCTCTACCTCAAACTGTCCGCGAAACTGCTGCAAGACAAAGTTTTCCGTCAGAGGACCCTTGAACTGATAATCGGATTTCAAAAGGATTGCGCTGTTGTCAATGCCTGCCATGTGTTTGAGAAGCCCGGTATCGAAGACAAAGAGCTTGAACTGCTCCAGCTTGTCGAAGGCAGCCAGCGGATGCTCCATCTTGGAGACGTTATAGACGCGATTCAGCATACCGGCTGAGACAAGCCACTCAATCGCTTCCTCAAAGTCCCTCGCTCTCCCGCCTTCCCTTACCGCTCCGTACATGAACTTCTCATTGGGCTTGGCAAGCTGTGAGACGATACTGCGGAAAACCATGAGGATGCGTCCGCTGTTGACCTTTCCGTTGTGCTTGGAGAAGTCGTTTTCATAGACCTCGACGAGCTCCCGCTGTATCTGAGAGATACGTGCAGGATCCTTGTGCTGCACCCATGAGGCGACACACTCCGGCATACCGCCGATAATCAGGTAATTGTTATAGGCTTCCAGCAAGCGGTTGTGAAAGATGTCCTCAATCTGCTGCTCCTTCTGTATGCTCTCGTAGAAGGAAAACAGCGCAGGATCAACGGCTTCCAGAAACTCATCAAAGCCCAGCGGGAAAACGTCGAGTAGATTGACCATACCCACCGGATAGGATTTGGGCTTTGCAAGCAGCGTCCCCAAAAGGCTTCCTGCGGCAATAACATGATACTCGTTCGCCTTTTCCTTGAAGTATTTCAGAGAGTTCAGAGCCTCCGGGCATTCCTGAATCTCGTCGAAGATAATCAGCGTTTCGCCGGGAGTGATCTTTTCTCCGGCGATCATGGAAAGAAGCTCGATAATGCGGTGCGGGTTTTTGTTCGTCTCAAAAATGGACTTTAGCTCATCTTCCTCGTCGAAGTTGAAGTAAACGCTGCTGTCATAGCAGCTTGCGCCAAACTCCTTCATCAGCCACGTCTTGCCGACCTGCCGTGCGCCTTTTAGGACCAGCGGCTTGCGGTCTTCACTCGATTTCCAGCGGACTAAATCCGCAATTGCCTTGCGTTTCAAAAAATCACCGTCCCTTCAAAGTGGTCACACATAGTATAACACATTTTTCCGGGTTTATCAACGTCCGAAAAACACATTTTTCTGACGATTGCAGTCGGACAGTAACACATTTTTCTGAAGGAGGGTGCAATGTTGTATCAGTCAAGAAAATTAGACACGAAAAATAAATTTTTTCAGTTTCTTTTTTCAAAAGTAGACATATCTCCGGGAGCATCGCCCGATTCTCTATACCAACCTAAAAACCACTGGTCAGCTCCGCTCCCACCTTGCCGACGTCGAAGAACATGCCAACGCTCTTCCTTCGGTTGGTCAAAGACTATGCTGCCTCCGAGGGCGTCACCAAGCAGCTCAAGGCGGAGGGGCCTATGGAGTGGGTACGGAGGATGAATGGGATCAGGGCCAGTGCAAGAGAAGTCGTGAGCAATGAAGTCATTTTCAGCTGACAGCTGAAGCTACGCTTATACTTCAATGTTTCCGTTATCCCTTTGCAGAATATCCCTAATAACTGATGCCACGATGCAAGGATATAGTAGCGCTGTATCTCTTGTTACAGTCCACATTTGTCCATTCTCATCATTATCAGCACCATGGTCGGCAGCATTTCGAACTTGTCCTATGTATTCAATCATTCCTTTGTGCTTCTTTGAAATATTCCCTGCAAGAGCGTTTCTTTTCTGAATAATACCATTTTGTCCAACCAAAGAAACACTCTTTGCAGAGGCATAATCATCAAGGAACGACTCAAAAGCGTTTGCTGAATACACAATTACGGCCCGAGTATCGGGGGAATCTGCTTTTGATTTTTGAAAAGCTTCTGCCAATGGTTCAATAACCGTCGTAGGATTAACTTTGCTGTAGAGGTTGTCTCCGAAAAACTCTCGCAGAAGTTTCTCTGAGACGGCGCTTTCTGATAATGCTGCTTCAACAAGCGAAAGAGTATGGTCTTCCTCGACAAAGCTGTATAGATTTGCACCTTCGCTCTTTAACGCCTTAGCATATGTAGCTATACTTATCAGAGTGTTCTTAATATCCCTCTCGTTTCCTTCAATTGAACAGAGCGTCTTTGTCTGTCTGCATGCTACATCAATTGAATGTGTGAATCCGTACCTAATCTTGAACACTCTATACGGCTCATACTGTTCCAAAATCAATCGCATTATGGCTGCTTTCTGATCGTCGGATGCTGCCGTTACGAGTCTTTCCGCTAAATATGAATTAACTGTATAGCATTCAGAAGTGTCATCAGGAATTAACATCCCTAATTCAACGGCCATATGGATAGCCTTATCAACTTGATCTCCTGTCGCTATTTCAGTGAATTCTGCAATGTAATCTACGCCCGCACTTTTCCCTCTAGCAACGACAGCATCTACGACGGCTACAATATCTTCTGCAGTTGTTAATACTATACTGTACGCCATTTTTAGTTCTCCCTGTCGCAATTTATCTAGAAAGATTCTCCAATAATGCTTTAAGTTTTGCTGCTAATTCATCCATCTCGCTCACAGTGCAATTGATGTTGATGTTGATTGTTACCGAATTTGCTCCTGCAGGCAGAGATACAGAAGTTATGTTCTGATGATCAACTACAGCTGGCGAATTATGATCGTTATGATCTTCCGTAATGCCGCTTTGATTATTTTCTATCAAATCTTTGACAATCATTTTTCCATCGACTTCATCTAGAACATTTACAGATTTTAGGATTTCGATAACTGCTCCAGCTCCAGCACGGGATTCTTTACTATCTTTCAAACCTGAAGAATAGATTATATGGTTGATATAATTCGTACGATCCATTCCATTCCGAATTCTTACTGCAGAAATCATTCTACTAAGGAAATCATTGTTGGAAATAATCTCTTTCCAAATTCGTTCAACTTCATAATCGACTTTTGAAGCATATGCTCTTCCGAGAGCACGTCCAATATCCGTAGCCGCCTTCTTATTTCCTTCAGTTATCAGGCCAACTTGAACTAGGAATCCATTGTTCTTACTGACAACAGTCCTAGGAACACCTGTTGATTGGTTAATCTGATCCAAGGATAATGCGACTCCTTCTTTCACACCGGCATAAGCCTGGATTAGCTTGAGTACCTCTTCATAAGAGGATGCGGGAAGTTTAAATGTTTCGGCCATTTTTGTTATCTCCTTTGTAATTTAATTAATGAATTGCAAATTTTATAAACGAGCATCAAAAACTCTCTGGCACCAACGCCAATTTATTAATCGATTCGTGGGCTCGGGCGAGGGAGTCATAGACAGCGAGGACGTCATCAGAGTTCCATGTGCGGAGAGATTTTTCGTCGATGACGCCGGCGCTTTCACGGATAATCTTTGCAAGCTGCTCCTCGTCGGCCACGGCAACGACAGCCTGAACGGCGGCGTTGCTCTGAGCTTTTTTGAGATTCAGGATCAGGCTGTCGATGGAGCCCTTGGACTGTACCTCAAACACATAAATCGCCTTTCCCATGTTGCCGATCTTGGCCTCCCACACGGCGTCTACGACCGCTCCGGTGGTGATCTTTACCTCAGAGAGGCTTTCAAAGCCCAAAAGCTCTCCGATGGCAACCAGCTTTTCCTTGATCTCATCGTGCAGCGACTTAGAATCGCTGGCCGTTTTGGGTGTGACCGTTACAGGAACCTGATTACCGGGCTCCTTTTTTTCTGCCAGCGGCAAGACCTCATCCCACAGGAAATAGTCAACTGCCAGCAGGTCGTAATCCTCAGCACCGGCTGCCTTGAGCGCAGAGGAGATTTCCTTTGCAATCGCACAGACCTCAGCAAACTTCTTGCCCGTGAATTGATAGTTATACTTGGGCATGTCCGGCACATCAAGGTAGGAATAGCACAGGATCGTTGTCTTGTTGAATAAGATGTACTCGTTCGGATTGGAATAGGTAAGTAGCTCGCTGATCGTTGATGGTCCCATACCTTTCACGGATTTCAGAAAGGTGTTCCACCGCTTTTCAAATTGTGCGGTTCCGTACAGCAATTCCGCCAGCTGCTTTTTGAGCGCATCAAAGCCGTTGTCGGCAATCAGCTTGTCCACAACGAATCTTTTATTGCCCCACATGACCATCGACCAAAGCCTGCT
>JAFWWO010000050.1 GCA_017523325.1 Anaerotignum sp.
AGCAGAGTAGGGTTACGGGACTTGTAAACCAGACTTCAGGCTCCATTAAGCAGTACGCCAATGACATCTCCGATGCGGAAGCCAAGGCGCAGGCTCTTGAAGATCAGATGAAGGAGCAGGAAGCGGATATCAAAGCTTTGGAAAAAAAGCTGGCACGGGTCTTGAACGTTCCTGCGGAACAAATCCAAAGCTATCGTATTTTCAAGCGGTCGTTAGATGCCAGAAAAAAAGAGAATATCCATTATGTCTATGTGGTAGATGTGGCGGTAAACAATGAGGACAGGATTTTGAAGGGGGCAAAAGGGAAGCATCTTTCTCTTGCACCGGATTTGAGATATCTCCTTCCCCAAGGCGGAGAAAAGCCAAAAAAACGCCCCGTCGTGGTGGGCTTTGGGCCGGCGGGACTATTTGCCGCCCTGATACTGGCGGAAATGGGGTTTTGTCCCATTGTATTGGAGCGGGGCGGCGATGTGGACAGCCGGAAAAAGGCCGTAGATGCCTTTTGGGAAACGGGAAGGCTGGATACGGAAAATAATGTGCAGTTTGGCGAAGGCGGAGCCGGTACTTTTTCGGACGGAAAGCTGACTACCCGCATCAAAGACCCTCGCTGCAGGAAGGTGCTGGAGGAAATGGTGGCGGCAGGAGCGCCGGAGGAGATACTTTATGATGCCAAGCCTCATATCGGAACGGATTTATTGCGGGGCGTGGTAAAAGGCATACGGCAGAAAATATGGGATTTGGGCGGAGAGGTGCGGTTTCATACGAAGCTGACGGGCTTTGAATGGAATCGTGGAAAAGTGCAAGCTGTTTTGACGGATGCAGGGGAACGGTTGGAAACCCATGATGTGGTGCTTGCCTTGGGACACAGCGCCAGAGATACCTTTACCCTATTATGGGAGGAGGGCTTTGCATTGGAGCAAAAGCCCTTTGCCATGGGTGTGCGTATCGAGCACCCGCAGGAGATGATTAACCGCACTCAATACGGCGAGGCGGCGGAACAATTGCCTGCGGCGGATTATCGGCTGACCTATACCACAAAGGCGGGACGAGGGGTATATACCTTTTGTATGTGCCCCGGCGGCTATGTGGTGGCGGCGGCTTCGGAGGAAGGGCGGCTTGCCGTCAACGGTATGAGTGAACATGCACGAGATGGGGAAAATGCCAATTCGGCACTGTTGGTACAGGTGTTCCCGGAGGATTTTGGCAGTGAACACCCCCTTGCAGGTATGTTTCTCCAAAGAGAGCTGGAGGAAAAGGCCTTTGCGGCAGGTGGGGGCGGATATACAGCACCTGTGCAACGTGTAGGTAGCTTTCTGGGACAGGAAGGAACGGAAAATAGGGTGAGAGCCACCTATCGTCCCTGTGTGCGGGAGGGAAATTTGGACGAGATTTTCCCGCCCTTTATGACAGAAGCCCTGCGGGAGGCGTTGCCGGCCATGGGCAAAAAACTAAAGGGGTTTGACCGTGCCGATGCCTTGCTGACAGCAGTGGAAAGCCGAAGTTCTTCGCCCATTCGTATTTTGCGCAACGAAGGGGGAGAAAGCCTGCGTTTCGTGGGCGTTTACCCTGCGGGAGAGGGCGCCGGATACGCCGGAGGCATTGTTTCTGCGGCAGTGGACGGCATTGCCGTGGCGGAGAAAATCGCCGAAAAATACGGTTGGAGAAAATAAAAAAGCCCTCCATTTGCAAAGCGGTTGGGTCTGCGCTGCAAGGAGGGGCTTTTTTTGCAATATTTTTATGAGCCCGGGATTTATTTTACGGAGATGATTTTCGCCGTATCTCCATTGGTTACATAACGGAAGGTGAAGCCATCGCCTTCTGCAAGGGCTTGGAGGGCTTCCTCCACCGCAGAATCATGGGCAAACTGGAATACGGACACACTGCCGTCAGGCATAGTAACCTCTGCTGTATGGGAGTCGGAAAAGCCGTTAAAGACAGCCGTTGCTGTTTCGGCCGCCTGTGTCGGGGCGTTTTCGTCAATGCGCTCCATAGCAGAAATGCTGTAAAGATACAGCGGGTCGGAAATGCTGTCGGCATACGGGTTTTTCACAAGAGCCACCTCCCATGCGGCAATGAGGGACGGGTCCTCGTCTGTTTCCCAAAGCTCCGCCGTCAGGGAATAGCCGGTTTCCGTGGAGGTGATATTGGTCAGTCTTGTTTCGCTCAAGCCGATGTCGCCTGTGGTCATGGTATAAGCGTCCCATCTATCATCATAAGTGATGCGGTCAGCCAGTTCGTAGGGAACTTCCGGCAAGTCATCATAATCGCTGAATAATACAGAGGCGTGTTCCTGCATGGCTTTGCGGGGAATCTTCAGACGATAATCCTCCTCTGTTTCTATAAGGGGGTGGTTTGTGCCGTAGCCCCCGACAAAATAAAACAAAGCTGTCCAGAAAAATTCCGGATTCTGCGGGTCATAAGCCATATCGTTTTCCAGCATACATCTTGCCAAGGAATCTATGGGGGCAACCATAGCTTCCACATCTTCGGTGCGTTCTGTTTCTGTTTGGGGAGCAGGTGGGTTCGGTTCGGCCGGCGGGGTACAAGCCCCAAGCCCCAACGTCATGGTGGCAGCCAGTAAAAATGCCGGTATTTTTTTCATATATATTCCTCCTTTTCCTGCATGGGCAGGGTATGGTTCTCGTTTATATAGAATAGTATAGCGTATTATTTTGAATAGTCCATAACAAATTTCTTTCGATTTTCTAAATCATTGGCATTTTTTAGAACAAAGACAATGGGTTTTTACATAAAATGAAAAAGAGTCTTGTGAAAAAAGGAAGAAACGCGCTGTAAATGCGGCAAAGGACTTTACCGAAAAAGGAAAAAATGGTATACTTACTGACGAAGTTTGTCATTTTTATGAAACAGTGGAACTTCATGGTGCAGGCCTTCTATCGGTCATCAAGAAAATAAGGAGGTTTTTTATTTTAAGCGCCAGAGCCGGTGATAGAACGGCTGACGAGGTAGGAGTGATCGAACATTCGGCGGATGCTCCTCGCCCTTTCGTTCAGGGACGCAGGCCTTTTACAAAACGGAGGAGTCAATCTTCCCGACAAAAGAAAGGCAACGGACGAATAAAATAACGGAGGTTACAAAATATGTGTGGCATTGTAGGATATATCGGAAAAGAACAGGCGGTGCCGGTACTGCTCAATGGTTTGGCAAAGCTGGAATACCGTGGGTATGATTCCGCAGGGATTACGGTATTTGACAATGGGGTCTATACCATCAAGACCCAAGGCCGTCTGGCGAATTTGGCGGAAAAAATCCGGCAGGAGGGGCAAAAGCCTTCTCATATCGGTATCGGGCATACCCGCTGGGCAACCCATGGAGCACCCAGTGATAGAAACAGCCATCCGCATAACAGCCAAAACGGAAAAATTTCTGTGGTGCATAATGGTATCATTGAAAACTATTTGGAGTTGAAGGCGTTTTTGGAGGACAAGGGCTATCATTTCGTTTCCGAAACGGATACGGAGGTAGTGGCACAGTTATTTGAGTATGAATATGACGGGGATATGATCTCCACCACAAGAAAGCTGTTACAGCAGATTCGCGGGGCATATGCTTTGGGGATTTTGTGCAGCGACCACCCGGATACATTAGTGGCGGTGCGTAAGGACAGCCCTCTTTTGATTGGCTTGGGCAAAGGAGAGAATTATATCGCCTCCGACATACCTGCCCTTTTGGAATACACCAGAGAATATTACTTATTGGAAGAAAACGAAATTGCCTTGTTAAAACAGGACGAGGTAAAGCTGTATGATATGGATGGCGGGGAAATTCAAAAAGAGGTTTATCATGTGACATGGAATTTAGATGCGGCGGAAAAAGGCGGCTATGATTACTTTATGATGAAAGAAATCATGGAACAGCCGGAGGCCTTGAAAAAAACCATTCAGCCCCGTTTGACGGAAGCGGGTATCCATTTGCAGGATATTTCCCTGACGGAGGAGGAAATCAAAAACTGCGGCAGAATCCATATCGTTGCCTGCGGCAGTGCTTGGCACGCAGGTATTGTGGGCAGATATGTCATGGAGGAGGTCAGCCGTATCCCCGTAGAGGTGGATATTGCATCTGAATTTAGATACAGAAACCCCATTTTGCAAAAGGGCGATCTTTGCATCATCATCAGCCAGAGCGGAGAAACCGCTGATACCTTAGCGGCATTGCGTGAAGCAAAAAAACAGGGGATTAAGGTGCTTTCCATTGTCAATGTAGTGGGCAGTTCCATTGCCAGAGAAAGCGATGATGTGATTTATACATGGGCAGGGCCGGAGATTGCCGTTGCCACCACAAAGGGCTATACCACCCAGCTTTCGGTGCTGTACCTGATTGCACTGTATTTTGCAAAGGTGCGGGGAACGCTGTCGGAAGCACGATTAGGGGCATATTTGGAGGAATTGGCGACTCTGCCGGAGAGGACGGCGGAAATTCTCAAAATGGACGCAAAAATGGCGGAAATTGCCAAAAAATATGCCTTCAGCAAAGACGTATTCATCATCGGCAGAGGGCTGGATTATGCGGCGGCCATGGAGGCTTCCTTAAAACTGAAGGAAATTTCCTATATCCACAGTGAGGCCTATGCCGCCGGAGAATTGAAGCATGGCACCATCTCCCTCATCGAGGAGGGGACGCTGGTGGTTGCCATTGCCACCCAGAGCAGTTTATTTGAAAAGCTGGTGAGCAACGTAAAAGAGGTCAAAGCCAGAGGGGCGAAGGTGCTTGCCATTGCACCGGAGGGCGAAACGGCCATTGAAGATGTGGCGGACGAGGTGGTGTATCTGCCCAAGGCAGGGGATTTATTTACCGGTTCCTATAATGTACTGCCTATGCAGATGTTTGCCTACTATATTGCCGTGGAGCGGGGCTGTGATGTGGATAAGCCCAGAAATCTGGCAAAATCCGTAACGGTGGAATAAAAGAGAAAAATTGCCATAAATTTAGAATAAAGAGCATGAAAAAGCCTCAATTCTCGAAATAACTTCGGGGATTTGGGGCTTTTTCCAAAAAGACAGGGAGCGTCTTTTATAAAAAAAGTTGGAAATGCAGAAAAAATATTGACAAAACAAGTTAGCAATGATAAACTCTATACGAGAGTTAGGCTCATCTAATTTTTGAGAGGAATGTTCCCGGAGAGGAGGAAACTATGATGCCCCTTACATTTGCGGCAGCAGGAGAGCCCCAGACCATCAAAAAAGTCGGTGGAAAGGATGAAACAAGACGTTTTTTGGAAAGCCTTGGCTTTGTGGTAGGCGGCGAGGTGATTGTAATTTCTGAATTGAACGGGAATATGATTGTCAATGTAAAAGAATCCCGTGTTGCCATCAGTAAGGCAATGGCAAGCAGAATTATGGTATAAGGAAGTGATAGGAATGACATTAAAGGATGCAAAAATTGGGCAGACTGTGACTGTACAAAGGTTGGCGGGTACAGGCCCTGTAAAAAGACGAATCATGGATATGGGTATTACCAAAGGCACAGAGGTATTTATCCGCAAGGTGGCGCCGTTGGGAGACCCCATTGAAGTGATGGTGCGGGGGTATGAGCTTTCTCTGCGGAAGGCAGATGCAGAGATGATTTTAATCGAAGGATAAATGCTTTGGCAAATCGGATACCGATTGCCAATTATTTTGGAACCGGGTTAGTTAAAACTAATACCGTTCCGGTGAGGAGGAACAGAAGTATGTCAATCAGAATTGCCCTTGCCGGCAACCCCAACGCCGGTAAGACAACATTATTTAATGCCCTGACGGGATCTAATCAGTTTGTGGGGAACTGGCCCGGCGTAACGGTAGAGAAAAAGGAAGGGAAGCTGAAAGGGAATAAGGACGTGATTATTACGGACTTGCCCGGCATTTATTCCCTTTCTCCCTATACATTGGAAGAAGTGGTGGCAAGAAAATACTTATTGGACGAGCGGCCTGATGCGATTTTGAATATCATTGACGGCACAAACCTAGAGCGTAATCTTTACCTGACCACACAGCTGACAGAACTGGGAATTCCTGTTGTGCTGGCACTGAATATGATGGATATTGTGGAGAAAAACGGCGATACCATTGATGCAGACAAGCTGGGACAGGAATTAGGCTGTAAGGTTGTCCAAATTTCTGCCCTAAAGGGGACAGGCATTATGGAGGCGGCGAAAGAGGCCGTAGCGGCGGCACAGAGAAAAAATGCTGCTCCGAAACATTCCTTTGCATTGGAGGTGGAGGAAGCGCTCTCTGCCATCGCCGTAAAACTGCCCGCCGGTGTACCGGAGGAGCAGAAACGCTTTTTCAGCATCAAGCTCTTTGAACGAGATGAGAAAATTACAGAGCAGTTGCAGCAATCCGTTGCAGTGGAGGGTAGTATCCAAAAGGTGGAGAACGCTATGGACGATGACAGCGAAAGCATCATCACAAACGAGCGGTATCTTTACATCGGCGAGATATTGAAGGGATGCTACAAAAAGAAAAATAAAGGCGGTCTGACAACTTCTGATAAAATCGACCGCGTGGTGACCAACCGTTGGGCGGCGTTGCCTATTTTTGCGGCGGTCATGTTTATTGTGTATTATGTATCTGTCACCACCGTTGGCAGCTGGGCCACAGATTGGACCAACGATGTGCTCTTTGGCGAAATCATTCCGCCGGCAGTGGAAGGCTTTCTGACAAGCATTCATTGTGCCGATTGGTTACAGGGCTTGGTTTTAGACGGCATCGTTGCCGGTGTGGGTGCTGTGCTTGGCTTCGTGCCGCAGATGCTGGTGTTGTTTTTCTTTCTGGCGTTTTTGGAGGCCTGCGGCTATATGGCTCGTATTGCTTTTATTATGGATAGAATTTTCAGAAGATTCGGGCTTTCGGGGAAATCCTTTATTCCTATGCTCATTGGTACGGGCTGTGGGGTTCCCGGCGTGATGGCGTCCCGTACCATTGAAAACGACAGGGATAGAAAAATGACCATTATGACAACTACATTTATTCCCTGTGGTGCAAAACTGCCCATTATTGCTTTGATTGCAGGGGCTTTGTTTGATGAAGCACCCTGGGTAGCGCCCAGTGCCTATTTTGTTGGGGTTGCGGCGATTATCATTTCCGGTATCATTCTGAAGAAAACAAAAATGTTTGCAGGGGATCCTGCTCCCTTCGTGATGGAGCTGCCTGCATATCATATGCCGACAGTGGTAAATGTACTGCGGAGTATGTGGGAAAGAGGCTGGTCCTTCATTAAAAAAGCAGGAACGATTATTCTGCTTTCTACCATTGTCATTTGGTTCCTTTCCAATTTTGGCTTTACAGACGGTCATTTTGGTATGGTAGAGGATTTGAGCAACGGCATGCTGGCGAGCCTTGGCTCCGTCATTGCATGGATTTTCATACCCTTAGGCTGGGGTGACTGGCAATCGGCTGTGGCGGCAATTACCGGTTTGGTGGCCAAGGAAAACGTGGTCGGTACCTTTGGTGTATTATTCGGCTTTGCAGAGGTGGCAGAGGACGGTGCAGAAATTTGGGGGCAACTGGCTTCCAACTTTACACCTGTTGCGGCATACAGCTTTTTGGTATTTAATTTGCTTTGTGCGCCTTGTTTTGCTGCCATCGGTGCCATCCGTCGGGAAATGAACAATGCAAAATGGACATGGTTTGCCATTGGTTATCAGACGATTTTTGCCTATGCGGTTTCCCTTTGTGTGTATCAGTTTGGCGCCGTAGCAACCGGAGCGGTACCCTTTGGCATTGGCACAGGGGCGGCAGCGGTCATTGTACTGGTATTCCTGTATTTGCTGTTTAGACCAACCAAGGACAGTAAGCCGGCGGCGGAAATATCTGCGTAACTTCCACCAGAAAGGGTGAGGCGTATGTTTGGAGTGAGTTGGGGAACGATTGCGGTTGCAGGCGTGTTGATATTGGTTGTGGCGGCAATCATACGGAATATTAGAAAAAACAGAAAAAACGGCATTTCTTGCAGTAGCTGCGGGAGCGATTGTGGTTCCTGCGGGCATTGTAAGTAAGATATAAAAAACAGGGAAAATTCACTTTTCCCTGTTTTTTGTTGGTAAAACCAAATAAACCCCCAGCTATGCCGGGGGAGTGAAAAAGCTTTAGCAATAAGCAAAACCTCCTATGCTATAATGATTGAGTCCGCCAAGACGCAACCAAGCATAGGAGGTTTTAGTATATGAATAGTTTAGCACACACAACTTGGGAATGTAAATATCATATAGTCTTTGCACCAAAATACAGAAGGCAAATTATATATAAAAAGCTAAAAAGAGACATCGGGAAAATATTGAGAGAGTTATGTGAAAGAAAAGGTTTAGAAATTATAGCGGCGGAGTGCTGTCCGGATCACATACATATGATGATACGGATACCGCCAAAGTATGGTGTTTCAGAAATAGTGGGTTATCTAAAGGGTAAGAGCTCTCTTATGATGTTTGATAGACATGCTAATTTGAAATATAAATATGGGAATCGGCATTTTTGGTGCAGAGGCTATTATGTTGATACTGTAGGAAAGAATACGAAAAAAATAAGAGAGTACATAAATAATCAATTGAAAGAAGACTGGCAAGCCGATCAAATAAGTCTAAACGAATATATAGACCCGTTTACGGGTGAGCCGGTAAAGAAGGACAAATAAGAAAGCCGCTTAAAAGCGGCTAGTCAGTAATAGCAGTGTACTTGGCGGATTTTTATACGCCTGCAGGCGTGGCAGGCAAGAGTCCCTTCCGGAGGCAGAGCAAACCACTGGCTGAGCCGATGGTTCTGATTCCAAGAAAGAAAAAGCAGAGCCGCTTGGAGCGATTCTGCTTTTTTAAGAGAGTAAAAAAAGGAGTTTTTGATGCGTAAAGATTTATGTATTAGAATGCGGCAAAGCCCTGTCCGTAGGATTTGCAGCGTTCCTTGCCATCGGCATCGGGGAAACCGCAAATAATCAGACCGTCATCGTACAGGTTTGCGCCTGCTTTTTGGGTACGATCCTGCCAATCCCGCATCCATTGGCCGTCACCCCAGCCATAAGAGCCGAAAAGTGCCACTTTTTTGCCTTTCAGACTGCCCTCGATGGAAGTGAAGAAGGGTTCAAATTCTGCTTCCTCCAAAACTTCATCGCCCATAGCGGAACAACCGAAAGCAATTTTATCATAATCAGCCACATTGCCTGTAAATGCGCTGACAGCAAAAACCTCCGTATCGGCACCCATACCTGCGGCAATTTCATTTGCCATAACAGTAGTGTTGCCTGTTCCGCTCCAGTAAATAACTGCATTTTTCATGTTTGTAACCTCCTGTAAATTGTTTGCATCTTTTATTTATGAAGAAAAGCTGCCGTGGTTTCCTACATGGAGTAACTGCAAGATAGGAATCCCTGCGGCTGCCTGCTCCATCAATCTTTTTCTGCAGCGTTGATAACTTCGGAAAGTGCGTAAAGCTGATTTTTCATCGCCATAGACTTTCCAATCGCCGCAAATTTTATAGTTTTCCCCTTTTTCACGAATAAAAGAAAACACGTCCTTTTCGGGATAGCCGAAAAAGAAGCCGATTTCATGGGGGAAATCTGTACTATGGTAAATGCGTCGCCGCAGTACATTCATGCAGAGGGAAAGAGCATTTGCCTCCCCAACATTTTCGGGATAGCCCTCATGAATGAGAAATGCCCGCACCGCAGGGCGATTCAGATACTGCAACAGCATTTCCTTGCGATAGACCAAAAGGTAAATCCGTTGGTTTTTGTAATAAAGATACTCTACGGAAATCCCCAAAGGTGCCAATTCTTTGCGATAAGCCTCTATTTCTTTGCGATAGTCTGCCAAAAGCCCGACAGCAAAGGAGAAAAGGTTCGCCTGCTTTCTGCCTAAGAGGGCAGGGGAAGCATGATATAGCATTTGTTCTTCAAAATCAGACATAAGCCTGCCTCCTAATCGTTAGCTATAACTAACTCACGCAGAAACAGATTGACAGTATTCCTCCAGAATCCGCTTTAAGGCAGAAGAAGAACTGCTGTGGGAACGAGCGATAGAGATGTTATTTCGTTCCGCTTCTTTCACTGCCCCATTTACCATAATGTGAGAAACGGTACTGGTGAACAGTATAATTAAATCCGCCTGACCGATTTGCCCTTTGAAATTGCCGGGCAGTTGTGTGAATACTTTGCTTTTGCAACGATACTGCTTGCAAATATCCATATATTGGCGTACCATTCTATCATGGCCGCCGACAATAACGACACTCATAGCGTAACCTCCTTTTTGAGATGAGTTAGTTATAACTAACTTTTATGAAAGCATACCATGGCGTTGAGGTTATTGTCAATACCCATGAAGGGGATTTTATTGAGAAAAAGTATCAACAGGGCAGAAGGCAATTCCCTTTGTATTCGATCGGAAATCCGTCACCGATTAGCGGCGTAAAAATATAATGGGGGTAGGAGGTGCGACATGGATAATCTGATTTTAATGGCGTTG
Organism: Anaerotignum sp.; assembly: GCA_017523325.1. GTDB lineage: Bacteria > Bacillota > Clostridia > Lachnospirales > Anaerotignaceae > Anaerotignum_A. The sequence goes on from JAFWWO010000050.1 coordinate 10,451, forward strand.
ATTGCAACGCTTGGGACTTGGCTGGTGACGGCCTTGGGCGCTGCAACGGTTGTTTTTTTCAAATCTCCGAATCCGAAGACGTTGAATTTTATGCTGGGCTTTGCTTCCGGAGTCATGATTGCCGCCAGCTTTTGGTCTCTTTTACAGCCTGCCATTGAACGGGCAGAGCTGACATCGGGGTTGCCGGCCTATTTCGTTGCTACGGCAGGCTTTTTGTTCGGTGCGTTTTTTATGTGGGCGTCGGATAAGGCGGTTTGCTTTGCAAGAAGAAGGGCGGACAGCACCCAAGGCAAGCCCAATGAACGGCTGAACCGTATTATAATGCTGGTGCTTTCCATTACGCTACACAACATACCCGAGGGGTTGGCCGTAGGCGTTGCCTTCGGGGCACTGCAAAATGGCGGATATACCATGGAAGGCTTGATGGGTGCCATTACCATTGCCGTGGGAATCGGTTTGCAGAATTTTCCCGAAGGGGCGGCGGTTTCCGTGCCATTAAGACGGGAAGGCTATTCCCGAAAACGAAGCTTTCTTTTGGGGCAGGCTTCGGGTATGGTAGAGCCTGTTGCCGGTGTCATCGGTGCCTTGCTGGTGGTTTATGTGGAAACCATTTTGCCCTATGCTCTTTCCTTTGCGGCGGGCGCTATGATATTGGTTGCGGTACATGAACTGATTCCCGAATGTCAAAGGAACCAAAAGGCGCAGCCTTATTTTGCCACTATGGGCATTGTTTTGGGGTTTGCTGTGATGATGTTGTTGGATGTGATGCTGGGATGATAAAAAAGCCTTGATTTTCCGTGTTATGGAACATCAGGCTTTTTATTTTGTTTCCTATTTTTATATTACTTTTACTTTTATATGGAAACGATAGGATATGCCTATAAATAAATCGGGGTTAGGAAACGTGTGCGGTTTTTCGCAAAGCACAGCGATTTGAAGTTGTATTTTATACTATGGCAGGGTGAATCTTGTATCATACCGATTGTTTGGCAGAAGCTGCTTGAATGAGTAGGCTGCTTTGCAAAACAGTTGCGGCGGTGATATTTCCCTGAAAGGAATTGCAGCAAAAAGACTCTTTTTTTCGGAAAAGTTCATAATGGCGGAAAGTCTTGAAATTTCGGTTTTTTCAGATATATATGAGGATTGAAAATTGAGCGGTTCCATAGTACAATAAAAAAAAGTATTTTTGCTGAGGCGCAAAAGGAGGGGACCTCTTTGGAAATTATAAATTGGAAAGAATTGCTTTACCCCTACGAGCAGGCGGTGGAAGAACTATTGCTGAAGTTCAAGAGCTTAGATAGAGAGTGTCGGCATTTGGGTATTTATTCCCCTGTTGATTCTGTGACGGGCAGGCTCAAACGCCCTGCCAGCATTTTGGATAAGGCGGGACGAAAGCAGATTCCGCCGGAAAAAATAGAAGAAGAAATTGAGGATATTGCAGGTATTCGTATCCTGTGCCAGTTTGTGGAGGATATTCAAAAGGTGGTGGATATGGTCCGTTCCCGTACGGATATGACCATTTTGGAAGAACGGGACTATATCACCAATACAAAGCCCAGCGGATACCGCAGTTACCATATTATCATCAAATATCCCTTAAGCACTGCTCTTGGCCCTAAAGAAATATTGGCAGAAATACAGATTCGTACCAACGCTATGAATTTCTGGGCAACGGCGGAGCATTCCCTGCGGTATAAATACAGCGGGAATATTCCCGAGGAATTGCAGGAGAGATTGACCAATTGTGCGGAGGCCGCCTTTCGGCTGGACAGAGAAATGGCCACCATTCGGGAGGAAATTACAAATGCCCAGCGGCTCAACGAAATTCGTAACAGTATGACTGCCAATATTTTGGATAATATCCAAAAGCTGCATTTTGTGGCAAAGCTGGAGGATATGGACTCCATCAACAAGGAATTTGTGGAGGTCTGGAACAGCCAGGATATGGAAAAGCTGCGGACGTTTAATGAAAAGCTGAACGTACTGACGGAGGTTTACCGTGTCTGAGGGCAAAAGGAGATGGGGATATGGCCTTATTTGCCATTGCTGATTTACACTTTGGGTTTTCTGTGGAAAAGCCTATGGATATCTTTGGAGAACACTGGAAAAACCATAGTGAAAAAATCATAGAAAACTGGAGGCGGTTGATTGCTGATGGGGATACGGTGCTCTTGCCGGGGGATATTTCATGGGGAATGCGGCAGGAGGAGGCCGCCGCTGATTTAGACGCCATTTATGCCCTGCCGGGGAGAAAAATTCTGATGGAGGGAAACCATGATTATTGGTGGAAATCTGCCTCCGGGCTGGAAAGGCAGTACCCGGGTATGCGGTTTTTGAAAAACAGCTTCGATTGGTATGAAAATTGGGCGGTTTGCGGCACCAGAGGTTGGCTTTGCCCCAATGACAGCCATTTTACTCCCCAAGACAAAAAGATTTACGAAAGAGAACAGATACGTCTGCGGCTTTCTTTGGATAGCGCCATGAGGAGCGGGGCGGAAAAAATCCTGCTGATGATGCACTTTCCGCCTATGAATGATAAGCAGGAGCCGTCCGCTTTTACGGAGATTTTTGCGGAATATCCCATTGAGAAGGTGGTTTACGGGCATTTGCACGGGGAACAGAGCCATGGGTCGGCATTTCAGGGAGAGAAAGACGGGATATGCTATGAATTGGTGGCGGCGGATTATTTGGAGTTCTGCCCGAAACGGATATTATAGAAAAAACGGCGAAAGTGAAAAACAATGATATGCCTTTTTGAGAAAGAGGGAAATAGAAAACGTCATGCAATGGAGTATCCATTTGCATGGCGTTTTTTGCGTAGTTTGGGAAAACAGTCGTATCGGCATTTTCTGTTCTGTACTGCTTTATGGATTTTTATTGAGAATTTATTTCATAAAAATAACGGAAATGTTGTGAAAACAACATACTTTTCTGTTTTAAGTTGCTACAATACATACAAAAATAAAGAAAAGGAGAGATGCAGCTATGGCAAAAATATTGGATTTGAATCGAACGGTTTTTGAGCTGGCGGAGGAATACCCTGAGCTGATAGAAGTCATGGAAGAACTTGGTTTTTCGGAGATTACGAAAAAAGCCATGCTTCATTCGGTGGGTAAGCTGATGACTGTTCCCAGAGGTGCAAAAATGAAACAGATCCCCATGGAGAACGTCATGCGCGCCTTTACAGAGAGAGGTTTTGAAATTGTGGGCATGGAAAATACGGAGCAGACATCAAGCCGGACAGAGCCTGTGGCTGCACCCTCCGACAGTCGTACAGAGCAGTTGAAGGCATATCTGCGCCGCCTTGGTGACGGTGAGGCCTTGGAAAAAGTGCGTGCCGATTTCGTGCGGGATTTCGGCGAGGTAGATGCGTCGGAAATTATGAAGGCGGAGCAGGAATTATTGCAGGAAGGTACTCCGCTTACGGAGGTGCAGAAGCTTTGCGACGTACATTCTGCACTGTTCCACGGAGCTACCAAGGAGGAACAAATCATCAATGCGGAACAGGCGGTAGAGGAAGCCCTTAAGCGGCAGGAGGCTTTTCCGAAAAAGGATTACAGCGACAAAACCGAAAGAGCAGCGGCACTGGAAGCCCTGCCCGGTCATCCGCTGCAAACGCTGACAAAGGAAAATAATGCACTTTCCAGCCTGCTGGAGGAAACGAAACAGGCACTGGCACAAAAAGGGAACGTTTCGGCACTGTTGGGAAGGCTTCGAGAGGTTTCAATTCATTATGCCAAAAAGGGTGATTTGCTATATCCCCATCTGAAGGTGAAATACGGTATTTCCGGTCCCTCCGATGTGATGTGGACGGTAGATGATGAAATTCGGGATGAACTGGGGGCGCTGGAAAAGGAAAGCAACCGGGACGAGTGGTGGCATACCCGCTTTGGCAATGTATTGAATCGAGCAGAAGAGATGATTTATAAAGAACAGAATATTCTGTTCCCTATTTGTGCCGTTAATTTCACCGAAGATGAGTGGAAAGAGATATACCGTGATGCAAAGGACTATGCTGTCTGCTTTGGTGTAGAGAGTCGGGTCTGGGAGGCGGCAGAACAGGCGGGTAATCCCGTTGTTTCCGCATCGGCAGGGGAGATTGTGATGCCCGGAGGGCATATGACATTGCCCCAGCTGACGGCACTTTTGAATACGATTCCCTTGGAAATTTCATTCGTAGATGCGGATAATATCAATCGCTATTTCAACGAAGGCCCCAAAGTATTCAAACGCCCCGGCATGGCCATTGACAGAGAGGTTTTTTCCTGCCACCCGCCGAAGATAGAGCCTATGGTGCGCTCTATCATAGATGATTTCCGTAACGGCAGACGGGACAGTGTGCCGGTCTGGATGGATAAGGGCGGCCGAACTATGCTGGTTACCTATATGGCGGTCAGAGATCAGGATAAAAACTACCTGGGTACCGTGGAATTGGTGCAGGATATGGAGTTTGCAAAGGCTCATTTCGGCGTAAAGACATGATAAAAAAGGGCTGTCTTGCCGAACAAGCAAAACAGCCTGATGTTATTCATAGATGACTGCATCTTCGTGCAGTGTAAATTCGTTTTTGCGGTAGGAGATAAGCCCGTCCTTTTGCATTTTGCTCAGTTCATTGGACAGGGCGCTTCGATCCACGCTGAGATAATCCGCCAGTTGTTGACGGGAGAATGGAATTGTAAAATGGGAACTGCCATTTTCTATGGCTTGCTCCGACAAATAGGACAGCAGTCTGTCACGAATGGATTTCGGTGCAATATGCATCATGCGGGTGGATAAATGCAGGCTGTTCATGGCGGAGATGCGAAGCAGATTATGAATCAGCCGTTGGTGATGCACACAGCCGTTTTGACAGGTGGTGAGTAGTTTATGCATATTGAGGAATAAAACCTCCGTATCCTCCGCCGCAACAATATCACAGCTTAGTTCTCTGCCGGGAATGGCAGCGTAGTTTTGCGCAAATATCTCGCCCTTGCCGATGTGGCCGAAAATATTGCTGTTGCCCCAGTAAAAGTTGACAACGATATTGACACTGCCCGACTCGACCAGGCCGATTTCCGTTACGGCATCTCCGGTGTGTAAAATAATATCATCTTTTTTGTATTTCTTTTCATGACCGCCTAAACAGGACAGCATTTCCCGAATCTCCTGTTCTCTGGTGCCGTGGAAAAGAATGGTATTCGATAAGAATAAAAAATTCATAAAAACCCCTTGTTTGTTGTTATAACAACATATTTGCTGGTTTTATTATAGTATAATAAAAATGAAAAATCAAGGAAAATAAACGAAAAACCCCAAAAAGGGTATTGGCATCAGAAAGGAGGAAGAACAATGCGAGCTTATGTGGATCAGGACGCTTGTATCGGATGTGGGCTTTGTACTGCAACGGCACCCGATGTGTTTGAGATGAATGATGCGGGTAAAGCAGTGGCAGTGGCGGATACGACAGAGGAAAATCAGGATTCTGTGCAGGAAGCAATCCAAGGATGTCCCGTTTCTGCCATCAGAGAATCAGAGTAAATATGGAAATGCAATGAAATGCCGATTGATGTGTATTGTTTTTGATTTTATGGCTGATAGAGTGAAAAAAGGAGGAATTTTCATGGAAAACAAAATGTTTTGTTATCAATGTCAGGAAACCGCAGGTGGCAAGGGCTGCACCATGTCCGGTGTTTGCGGCAAAAAGCCCGAGGTTGCGGCAATGCAGGATTTGCTGATTTATGTAACAAAGGGACTTTCCTGCGTAGCGGAGCAGTTGCGTAAGGAAGGCAAGGCCGTTGATAAAAAGGTAAATCATCTGGTAACATTGAATTTATTTACAACCATTACCAATGCAAACTTTGATAACGATGCCATTATTGCAAAAATCAAAGAAACCCTTTCTGTGAAGCAGTCTTTGCTGGCACAGGTTGGAAATGCATCATCCTTGCCGGAAGCGGCTCGGTGGAACGGAAGCGAATCTGAATTTGATGCAAAGGCCGCGTCTGTGGGTGTGCTTGCAACGGAAAATGAAGATGTTCGTTCTTTGAGAGAATTGATTACATACGGCTTGAAAGGTTTGGCGGCTTATTCCAAGCATGCCAATGCATTGTTGAAAGATAATGAAGAGGTAGATGCCTTCATGCAAAGCACACTGGCTAAAACGCTGGACGATAGCCTCAGCGTTGATGATTTGGTGGCGCTTACACTGGAAACCGGTAAATACGGTGTAGACGGTATGGCGTTGTTAGATGCTGCCAATACGGGCGCATACGGCAATCCGGAAATTACTACGGTAGATATTGGTGTGCGGAAAAATCCCGGTATCTTGGTTTCCGGCCACGACCTGAAAGATTTGGAAATGCTTTTGGAGCAGACCGCAGGAACCGGCGTAGATGTATATACCCATTCCGAAATGCTGCCGGCACATTATTACCCTGCGTTTAAGAAATATCCCCATTTTGCAGGCAACTACGGCAACGCATGGTGGAAGCAGAAAGAGGAATTCGAGAAATTCAACGGCCCTATTCTGATGACCACCAACTGTATTGTACCCCCTGCGGACAGCTACAAGGATAAACTGTGGACCACCGGCGCCGCCGGCTTCCCCGGCTGTCGCCACATTCCCGGTGAATATGGTGAGGTCAAGGATTTTTCCGGCATCATCGAACAGGCCAAAACCTGTGTGCCTCCCGAAGAAATCGAAACCGGCAGTATCGTCGGCGGATTCGCCCATGAACAGGTATTTGCATTGGCAGATACAGTGGTAGATGCTGTAAAGTCCGGTGCGATCCGTAAATTCGTGGTTATGGCAGGCTGTGACGGCAGAATGAAATCCAGAGAGTATTACACAGAATTTGCAAAACGTCTGCCGAAGGACGTGGTTATCCTGACAGCAGGCTGTGCAAAATATAAATATAATAAGCTGGATTTGGGCGACATTGGCGGTATCCCCCGTGTGCTGGATGCCGGACAGTGCAACGATTCCTATTCACTGGCGTTGATTGCGCTGAAGCTGAAGGAGATTTTCAACCTGAATGATGTGAATGATCTGCCTCTTGCTTTCAATATTGCATGGTATGAGCAGAAGGCGGTTATCGTACTGCTGGCGCTGTTGTATCTGGGCGTAAAGAATATCCATCTTGGTCCTACACTTCCTGCATTCCTTTCTCCCAATGTGGCGAGGGTATTGGTAGAGAACTTCGGTATTGCCGGTATCGGAACAGTAGATGACGATCTGAAGCTGTTCTTTGGTGATGCGGTATAAACAATCATAAATCGCATAAATAAATTCCCCCGAAAGGCGGCAAGGCGTTTTGTCTTGCCGCTATTTTGGTGCAGGAAAAAAACCGGAATTGCTTTCGCAACGCCGGTTAAGCATTTATTTTTTCGGATATTCGCCTTTTTGCAAAGGCATTTTTTTACAAAGGAGATTCTTTGCCCAGAGATGGTGAAACGCCATAGACGGCTTCCAATAGAGTGCGACCTGACGAGGTTTTGCAGATGGTATTTGCAAAATTTTTGATTTGCTCTGCGGAATACCCGCTTTCGGCGGCGAAGGGGGGCAAGCAATATCTTGCAGGATAGCGGCAATTTCCGGTTTCAGCCGGCTTTCGGTATCCGATTTTTCCGATTCGCCAATGGTTTTTGCATAAGACCATACCAACATGAAATGATGAATGTCGTGCAGATTGCCTTCGGAATAGGAAATCATTTTTTCATGATTTTTGAAATTATCATGGGGTTATCTCCAATCGCTACTTATTGTTTTTTGGCGGATTTTTTGCGAGGGGATTTTGGCTTGACAGTTTTTGCCGGTTTCTTTTTTGTGCCGCCGTCTTTTTTCACGGAATAGCCAAAAGTACCCAGTTTTTTTCCTAAGCCGTAATAAGCCCCGTGGGAATAGCAGATGGGCTTTGCGGCATCAAAATGGAATTTACCCGTTTCGTCCAGATACTTTTTGCTGACGCTGACGGAAACGACCTCCGCCAGAAACATATGATGGGTTCCCAGAGGAATGATTTCCTTTACTTTACATTCGATATTGACGGGACTTTCCCCAATAATCGGGGCAGAAACCTTTTGTCCCGGCAGGGCAGTCAGGTGCATTTCTTTGAATTTATCCAAATCCCGCCCGCTTTTGACACCGCAAAAATCACAGGCATAGGCCAGCTTTTCCGTCACCAGATTGATGACGAATTCCCCCCTTTGGCGAATCATTTCATAAGAATGGCGGCCGGGACGGATGGAAACATAGGTCATGGCAGGATCACTATTGATGGTGCCTGTCCATGCTGCGGTGATGATGTTTTTTTCCTCCATTGTACCGCAGGAAACCATGACGGCAGGCACAGGATACAGTACCGTTCCCGGTTTCCAAATATCTTTTTCCACAAAATCACTCCCTTTTTGGTTTGAACCGATATTTTTTATTTTATCGGAAGGGAAGGGCTTTGTAAAGCCGCGATTGGTTGCTGCGAAACCATGGCCTTTTTCAAAATATAGGCTTTTCCATAACGGTATGAACGGGCTTGTCATGAGAAGGTATTTTCGGTATGATATAACAAACAGAAAAGGAAATTTTGATGCACGGCTGAAAGAAGTGGAACGGAGAATGACATGAAACTGCCTTTGGAATTTACGGAAAATATGAAAGCCCTGCTGGGGGCGGACTATGAGGCGTATCTCGCTTCTTTTGCAGAAGGACGATTTTACGGTCTGCGGGTCAACGGATTGAAAGCCGACCCGCAAGAGATGCGGGAGAAAGGGATTTTTCCGCTGACGCCGGTGCCGTGGTGTGTCGAGGGGTTTTATTACGGGGAAGGGGAACGCCCTGCCAAGCATCCCTATTACCACGCCGGGCTCTATTATTTACAGGAGCCCAGTGCGATGAGCCCGGCGGCGGTATTGCCCATTGAAAAAGGGGATATCGTGCTGGATATTTGTGCCGCACCCGGCGGGAAAGCGACACAATTGGCGTCAAAATTGAAAGGAACGGGACTTTTGGTTGCCAATGACATCAGTGCGGGACGGGCAAAGGCTCTGTTGAAGAATATAGAGATGGCAGGCATACGAAATGCCATTGTCATGAGTGAAACACCGGAGCATCTGGCGGAGCGGCTGCCTGCATTTTTTGATAAAATTTTGGTGGACGCGCCCTGTTCGGGGGAAGGGATGTTCCGTAAAGAGCCGGATATGGTGAAAAGCTGGAACAAAGAAATGCTGGAATTTTGCCGAGAGGAACAGAAACATATTTTAGAAGCCTGCGCATCTATGCTGAAAGCAGGCGGGTTGCTATTATACTCCACCTGCACATTTTCAACGGAGGAGAATGAAAAAAGCATTGGTGATTTTCTGGAGAAGCACCCGGAGTTTTCATTGGTGCCCATTGAAAAAGCCCATGGTTTTCAGGCGGGGATTGCACCCTATGAAGGCTGTGCAAGGCTCTATCCCCATAAGCTGCGGGGAGAGGGGCATTTTTTGGCGTTGCTGCAAAAAACGGCAGGAGCGGAAACAAAGCCGATTCCTATGGAGGATAGCAGTTGGGAGAAAGAGATGGAGCCATTCCATGCCTTTGCGGCAGAGGTTTTGAAGGAAATGCCCGACGGCAGGTACAAAATCTACGGTGATGGTCTGTATTTGTTGCCGGAAGGAACGCCGAAGCTGGAAAAGCTGCGGGTGCTGCGGACGGGCTGGCTTTTGGGTACGCTGAAAAAAGACCGTTTTGAACCCTCCCAAGCTTTTGCCATGGGCCTGAAACGGGAAGAAGTGAAATGTGCTGTGGATTTTTCATTAGAGGACCGGCGGGTGATTCGCTACCTAAAGGGAGAAACGGTGGAAATGGGCGAAAGCAAGGAGAATGGCTGGGTGCTGGTCTGCGTGGACGGCTTCCCTTTGGGCTGGGCGAAGGCACAAAAAGGACGGCTGAAGAATAAATATGCCGTCAGCTGGAAATGGGAATAGGCTGTTTGCGGGAGAAGGACATTTGTGCAAATGGGATTGACAAATAGAAATTTCTTCGTAAAATAAAAGTATTACAAAAAGGAAGAAGGAGAAAATTATGGCATTGACATATATCGGAACAAGGGATAAAAACATACAGGCAACGGCTTCCGAGGCGATTTTGCGGGGGATTTGTCCCGACGGCGGGCTTTATATCCCCATGGAGATTCCGAAAATGGAAAAATCTCTGGAGGAGTTGGGCAAGCTATCCTATCAGGAATTGGCTTATGAGGTTTTACGGTTGTATCTGGATTTTACGGAGGATGAGCTGAAAGCCTGTATCGCAGGGGCCTATGACGAAAAATTCGATACGGCGGAGATTGTTCCCGTGGTGAAAAAGGGGGATGCGCTGTTTTTGGAATTATTCCACGGCAGAACCCTTGCCTTTAAGGACATGGCACTGTCTATATTGCCCTATTTGATGAAAACAGCGGCAAAAAGACAGGGTCTGAAAGAAGAAATCGTGATTTTGACAGCCACCTCCGGTGATACGGGCAAGGCGGCATTGGAAGGCTTTGCAGGGGTGGACGGAACAAGGATTATGGTGTTCTTCCCCGAGGACGGCGTCAGTCCCGTGCAAAAACTGCAAATGACCACACAGGAGGGGGATAATACCTGTGTGGTGGGCATCAAAGGGAATTTTGATGATGCCCAGAGTGCGGTTAAGAGCATTTTTACGGACAAAGAGCTGGAGAAGGAGCTGGCGGCAAAGGGCTTCCGCTTTTCTTCCGCAAATTCTATCAATATCGGCAGATTAGTGCCCCAGATTGTGTATTATTTCTGGGCGTACCTGAAGGCGGTGGAAATGGGCGAAATTCATGGGGGAGAGGAAATTGATTTTACTGTGCCCACAGGGAATTTCGGTGATATCCTGGCGGGCTGGTATGCCATGAAAATGGGGCTGCCCGTAGGGCATTTTGTGTGTGCCTCCAATGACAATAAGGTGCTGTATGATTTCTTCCGCACGGGGAAATATGATAGAAACAGGGAATTTCATGTGACGGTTTCCCCGTCCATGGATATTTTGATTTCCAGCAATCTGGAGCGGCTGCTCTGCCATATGGGGGGGCAGGACGCTGCAAAGGCGGAAATGGAAAGCCTGCAAAAAAATGGGGTTTATACGGCGGAGATTACGGAGAAAAAAATCAGCGGGGAATTTGCCACGGAGGCGGAAACCTTTGGGGCTATCCGTAATTTTTATGAAGAAACGGGTTATGTGATGGATACCCATACGGCGGTGGCCTATGCCGCTTATCAGAAGTATAAAAAAGAAAGCGGCGATAACAGACCTATGGTGATTGTATCCACTGCCAGCCCTTATAAATTCACGAAAGACGTGATGGCGGCATTGGACGAAAAATATGCCAAGGGCGATGCTTTCGCTTTGATGGCGGAATTGGAAAAAATCAGCTCCGTAAAAGTGCCGAAACCCATTCAAGGTTTGGAAAAGAGAGAAATTCATCATAAAAACGTCTGCGAAAAGGGCGAAATTAAGGACATGGTAAAGGGCTGGCTACTGTAACGAAAGAAAAGCCAATCCGGTATCAGACAGAAAGGGGCAGAAAATCGGAATCAGCCGAATTTCTGCCTTTTTTATTGCAGTTTTTGAGAAAGCGGGAAAAAATGCAGAAAAGCCGTTGATTTTGCTGTTTTTATCGCTTAAAATAAAATAGCATATCTATGCAGTTTATGGACTGCAAAAATAAAAAGGAAAAGGAGCAAATAGCATGAAAATGTTCATCGACACAGCCAATGTAGAGCATATCAGAGAGGCCAATGACCTTGGGGTGATTTGCGGCGTGACCACAAACCCTTCCCTGATTGCCAAAGAGGGCAGGGATTTCGTGGAGGTTGTCAAAGAAATTACTACCATTGTGGACGGGCCTATCAGTGCGGAGGTTATCAGCTTAGAGCATGAAGGCATGGTGAAGGAAGCCAGAGAATTGGCCAAAATCCATAAAAATATCGTCATTAAAATTCCTATGACGCTGGAGGGATTGAAGGCTGTCAAAATACTGACGGCGGAAGGCATCAAAACAAATGTGACACTGATTTTCTCTGCTACACAGGCATTGATGGCCGCAAGAGCAGGGGCGACTTATGTGAGTCCGTTCTTAGGCAGAGTCGATGATATTGGCTCCGTGGGCATGACACTGATTGAAGAGATTGTGGATATTTTCGATATTCACGGCATCGAAACGGAAATCATTGCCGCTTCTATCCGTAACCCGCTCCATGTGATTGATGCGGCAAGAGTGGGCTGTCATATCGCCACCATTCCTTATAATGTGCTGATTCAAATGGCGAAGCACCCTTTGACGGATATCGGCATTGAGAGATTTTTGAAAGACTGGGAAACGGTTCCCAAAAAATAAATCCATGGAGGGAAAAACATTGAAAAACATTGATACGCTTACCATCAATACCCTGCGTTTCCTTTCCGCAGAGGCCATCCAGAAGGCAAAAAGCGGACACCCCGGCCTGCCCTTGGGTGCGGCACCAATGGCATATACCCTTTGGGCAAAGGAAATGAAAGCAAACCCCAAAAATCCCAAATGGGACAACAGGGACAGATTTATACTTTCCGCAGGACACGGCTCCGCATTGTTGTATTCTCTGCTCCATGTATTCGGCTATGGGCTGAGTATTGCGGATTTGCAAAACTTCCGCCAGAGAAATTCCTTGACGCCGGGTCATCCGGAATACCGCCATACAGTTGGTGTGGAAACCACAACAGGCCCGCTGGGACAGGGGATTGCCAATGCAGTAGGCATGGCACTGGCGGAAAGCCATTTGGCGGCGAAGTTTAACACGCCGGAGTATAAAGTGGTTGACCATTACACCTATGCCCTTTGCGGTGACGGCTGCCTGCAGGAGGGCGTTGCCTCCGAAGCGGCTTCTTTGGCGGGCACAATGGGGCTTTCCAAGCTGATTGTATTGTACGACTGCAATAAGATTACCATTGAAGGCAGTACGGAAACGGCCTTTACGGAAGATGTCATGAAACGCTTTGAGGCTTATGGCTGGGACGTGCGTGAGGTAAAGGACGGGAACGATGTAGATGCCATCGGGGCGGCCATCGCAGCGGCAAAACAGGCGGACAAGCCTTCTTTGATTAAAATTAACACAGAAATCGGTTACGGTGCACCCAATAAACAGGGCAAAGCCTCCGCCCATGGGGAGCCTCTGGGCGAGGAGGAGATTGTGCTGGCGAAGAAAAATCTGGGCTGGGAATACGAAGAAGCCTTCTTTGTGCCTGATGAGGTAAAGACCCATGCCGCCCAAATCATCGCCGCAGGAGAAAAGGCGGAAGCCGATTGGAATGCAATATTCAAGGCGTACAGCGAAAAATACCCCGCATTGGCGCAGGAATATGCTCTTTGGCACAGCGATAAATTGGCCGTAGATTTGTTGCATGATGACGATTTTTGGAAGGACGAAGGGGATATTGCCACCCGTGCCGCTTCGGAAAAAGTATTGCAAAAGGCGGCTAAGGTGGTGCCGAACCTGTTCGGCGGCTCTGCCGATTTGGCGCCCTCCAATAAATCCTTGATGAAGGAACGGGAATATTACAGCAAGGAACTGCCGACGGGCTCTAACGTGCATTTCGGTATCCGTGAATTTGCTATGACGGCCATGGCAAACGGTATGGCGGTGCATGGTGGCGTAAGACCTTATATCGCAGGGTTCTTTGTGTTCGCCGATTATATGAAAGCAGGGCTGAGAATGGAAGCACTCATGGGATTGCCTGTCATCAGCATTTTGACCCACGACAGCATCGGCGTGGGAGAGGATGGCCCGACCCATCAGCCCATTGAGCAGCTGGCTATGCTGCGCAGCTTGCCCAACTACACCGTATTCCGCCCTTGCGATACGAGAGAAACGGCGGCAGGCTGGTACACGGCATTAAACAGCAATACCACACCTACGGCATTGATTCTTTCCAGACAAAACCTGCCGGCCTTAGAGGGTACAGGAAAGGGCGCATTAAAAGGTGCATATATCCTGCGGGATTGTGCCGGCACACCTGATGTCCTGCTGATGGCCAGCGGTTCTGAGGTGGAATTGATTTATAAGGCCTATGATGCACTGGCAGAAAAAGGCGTAAAGGCTCGTGTCATCAGTATGCCCAGCTGGGAGCTGTTTGAGGCACAGGACGAGGCGTATAAGGAAAGTATCCTGCCTAAGGCGGTTCGTGCAAGACTGGCGGTGGAAGCGGCGGCTGATTTTGGCTGGCATAAATACGTCGGCATGGACGGAGATGTTCTTGCTATGGATAGTTTTGGTGCATCGGCGCCTGCCGGTATTTTATTCCGGGACTTTGGCTTTACTGTGGAAAATGTGGTGGAAAAAGCATTGGCACTGGTAAAGTAAGATAGGAAATAGAAAAGCTCTCGGTGAAGGGCGTCCAAAATGTTCTTTCCGAGGGCATTTTTATAGAAAGGAAGGAAAGCCATGCGTACCTTTATTGCTATCGAGTTGGAAGAAGATGTGAAGGACTATCTGGCCGACGTACAGGTGGAAACGCAAAAGCTTTGCCGCCGTGGGAATTTTACGCCAAAGGAGAATTTCCATCTGACGCTGCATTTTTTGGGCGAAGTCACCCAGGAGGATCTGGAGTATTTGCAGGAGGCGATGTTTGAAACCTCCCGCAGAAACCGCCCCTTTACGCTGACGTTGGAGAAAATCGGCTTCTTCCCCAGAGGGAATAAAGGCGTACTTTGGGCAGGTGTAGGAAAAAGCCCCCAACTGCAAAGGGTATTTTCTACGTTGGAAAAAGCACTGGAACAACAGGGTTTTGCCAGAGAAAGAAAGGGGCTGAGCCCACATATCACTCTGGGCAGAGAGGTGGAGCCCCAACGGGGTTTTGCCGATGTGCAAAATAGGGTAAAGGTAGCACCCATGGGGATTGCTGTACGGCGGATTTCTCTGATGGAAAGCGTGCGAAAAGGGCCGAAGCTGATTTATAGGCCGTTGTTCCGTCAGGATTTGATGGAAAAATGATAAAACGGCAGGAAAAGAAGGATTTGACGCGTATTTTTTTTCGTACAAGATGGAAAATGCGGCGGTTTTCCTTTATACTGATGATAGTGGCGGATTTTACTGCTTTGCGGAGCATTGGAGTGGGATTCGTTGCGGCATAAAAATAAAAGTGAAACAAATTATTATAATCTAAGGAGGAACAAGTTTATGGAATTCGGGTATTCAAAAGAGCAGGTATTGCTGAGAGACCTCTACAAGAAGTTCGCTGAAACAGAAGTAAAACCTCTGGCAGAAGAACTGGACGAGGAAGAAAGATTCCCTGTGGAAACAG
>JAFWWO010000051.1 GCA_017523325.1 Anaerotignum sp.
TTCCTCCTGCCCCCGGCAGCAGGAGGCCGCAAAGCCCGCGCCACCGTGGCACTTCGGGTCAAATCCTCTCTTTCATGAAAAAAACACCCCTCTCGGAGTGTCTTTTTCATGATACGGAGAAGGAGGGATTTGAACCCTCGCGCCACGTGACTGACCTATACCCTTAGCAGGGGCACCTCTTCAGCCTCTTGAGTACTTCTCCACAAAATGCTTACTGCATGAAACAGTATATCACCCTTTGTCCGACCTGTCAAACTTTTTTTATGCAAAAAACAAAGATTTGCCCCTGTTTTTTCGACAGGGGCAGTTTTTTTATCATTTATTCTTTGTGGGCACCAATTTCTTTGTGCCGCCCATATAAGGCCACAGCACTTCGGGGATATTCACCGTGCCGTCTGCCTGCAGGTTATTCTCCAAGAAGGCAATCAGCATACGGGGCGGTGCCGCAACGGTATTATTCAGTGTATGGGCGAAGTATTTCTTGCCGTCCTCACTGACCACACGAATACCCAATCTTCTTGCCTGGGCATCGCTTAAGTTAGAGCAGCTGCCAACCTCGAAGTATTTCTTCTGTCTGGGGGACCATGCCTCTACGTCCACAGATTTTACCTTCAAATCCGCCAAATCGCCGGAGCAGCATTCCAAGGTTCTTACGGGAATATCCATGGAACGGAACAGGTCTACCGTATTCTGCCACAGCTTATCAAACCACATGGGGCTTTCCTCGGGCTTACATACCACAATCATTTCCTGCTTTTCAAACTGATGGATACGATACACGCCTCTTTCCTCAATGCCATGGGCGCCCTTTTCCTTACGGAAGCAAGGGGAATAGCTGGTCAGAGTCTGGGGCAGGGTTTCTTCCTTATTCACCGTATCAATGAACTTCCCGATCATGGAATGTTCGCTGGTACCGATGAGGTACAGGTCCTCGCCTTCGATTTTATACATCATGGCGTCCATTTCCGCAAAGCTCATCACGCCGGTCACTACATTAGAACGAATCATAAAAGGCGGGATGCAATACTTGAACCCACGACCAATCATAAAATCCCTTGCGTAGGTCAGCACGGCAGAATGCAGGCGGGCAATATCCCCCATCAGGTAATAAAAACCGTTGCCGGCAACCTTTCTTGCGCTTTCCAAATCAATGCCGTCGAAGGATTCCATAATATCCGTATGATAAGGAATTTCAAAATCGGGCACCAACGGTTCGCCGAATTTCTCTACCTCCACGTTTTCACTATCGTCCTTACCGATGGGCACGGAAGGGTCAATGATATTGGGAATGGTCATCATAATCACTTTGATGCGTTCCTCTACGGCCTTTTCCCGCTCGCTTAAGGCGTCCACACGCTCTGCCTCGGCGGCAATCTGTGCTTTTATCTTTTCCGCCTCGTCCTTTTCACCCTTTGCCATCAGGCCGCCAATCTGCTTGGACAGCTTATTTCTCTCGGCTCTCAGGGCCTCAACCTCCTGCTTGATGGCTCTGTTTTCCAAATCCAGCTCCAGAACCTCGTCCACCAGAGGCAATTTATTGTCTTGGAATTTTTTACGCATATTTTCCTTCACAATTTCCGGATTTTCTCTTACGAATTTAATGTCTAACATATTGCTCCTCCTTTTTATCTGTCGAACTCTTATGATTGTTTCGGGTTCGGGGATTTTGCAATAAAAAAACTCCCGTTCCCATGAAAAAACAGGGACGAGAGTATTTCCCGCGTTGCCACCCAAATTGCCCGAAATAAAATTCCGAACCTCTTAAACAGCGTTAAAGGGCTTACCCTTCCGGCTTTCACCGGCAGCTTGGAAAGTGGACCACCCTCCCCACTTCACCGACTCCCACCGCCCGTCGGCTCTCTTGAGAAGTTTCCGGAGGATTTGGCTTTCCTTTCGGCGGTTGCCCGCCTGCGCCATTTTGGTATATCGCTTTCGCAATTACTGATGATTATAACAATAATCCCCGAAAATAGCAATACCCAATTTCCCAAAAAAAATTACCACTGTCTATGGAGTATTTCTTTTCAATTCAATAGAATTTTTATCATAAATTGCAATAAAAAAAGAATTTCTGCTATTTTTTAATGAAATTTTAATTTTTTTCTAAGTTTTTTTTCATGCAAAATCTATATAATTATTCTTACCCAAGCAACTAATCTTTTTTTCGTATGTATACAGAGTGTGTAGACATACACCAAAGGCATAATATCTCTCCTGGTATTGTGCCTTTTCCTTTTGCAAAAACTTATAACCAAATATTTTCCATTCAATAGGTTTTTTGTATTAAAACATGATGAATCATGGCTTTTGGTTGTTTTTTTAATCGAATTTTAATCTTCGTCTAAGTTTTATTTCATATAAAATCTATATAGTTGATGTTGTACAAGAACCCCTTTTCCTGTACATATATAGAGTGCGTAGACACTCACGCCAAAGGCACAATATCTCCCCTGGTATTGTGCCTTTTCCTTTTGCTAAATCTTATAATCAAATATTTTCTATTCAATAGACTTTTTATTATAAAACATGGTAAATCATGGTTCTATGCTGTTTTTTTAATTAAATTTTAATATTTTTCTAAGTTTTATTTCATATATTATCCATATATTTGATACTGTACATGAAATCCCTTTTTCCTTTTTCTTGTACATATATAGAGTGTGTAGACACTCACGCCAAAGGCACAATATCTCCCCTGGTATTGTGCCTTCTTTCTTGCAAAAAAATTATAACACAAATTTTTCAATGACCTCCGCCACAGCATTCTCCTCACAGCTGCGGCCGGTCACATAATCGGCGGCGGCCTTCACATGGGGTTCGCCGTTTTGCACCGCAACGCCCATTCCTGCCCGTAAAATCATGGATAAATCATTATCGCTATCGCCAATGGCAATGGTATCCGCCAAGGAAATACCGGCTTTTTTCGCCGTTGCCTCCAGTGCATTCCCCTTATTGACGCCCTGACGCACAAACTCCAGATAAGTTTCGCCGGAAAAAAAACCGTCTAACCGCCCCTGTACCATAGGCAGCATCTGCGCCTTCAGCCACTCCAGCCGTTCTCTGGGCCCGCTAATCAGGCATTTGGTAAACTCGCCTGCATAATCCATCGGGTTCTGCAAAATATGCATTTTTGTTTTCATCATTTCGCAATATTGACGCACCTGCTCCGTAGGTCGCTCCGCCATAAACCTACGGTCATCGTAATAAAACAGCTCCAGACCCTTTTCCCGGGCGGCATCAGCCACCGGTGCAATCCACGCCGGAGAAAAGCTCTCTTTTAACACCGGCTTCATCTCCCGCAGGTCATACACCGTGGCGCCGTTTTGGCAGATGACATAGCCCTTTTGCCCCATCAGCCCCAATTCCCGCAAAAAATGCTCCACGCCAAAAACACCCCGTCCGGTGCAAATGACAAATTCCACGCCTTTTTTACGGGCTTTTTTGATGGCGGCTGCATTTTCGGCAGATATTTTCACGCTGTGATGCAATAGAGTGCCGTCCATATCCGAAAAAATCATTTTATACCCCATGCTTGTAACTCCTTTGTCTCCATAATATGCCTAGAAACCTGTTGATAACTCTTCAAAAAAGGGCATTTCCCCAAAAGTTTTCCACATTTTGTGGGTAACTTGCGGGGTTTATCCACAGATTTCCCTTCCTTTTGGCTCAGACCTATGTCAACCACTATGCCTAAAATGAGGGAGAACCCCTTTCGGAATCCTCCCCCATACAGCCGGTTTATCTTGCTTCTTCCTGCTCTATCATGGCATCCAAAAAAACAGGCTCCACAAAGGTACCGTCCTCTTCCTGTAATTCTTCCTGTAATTCTTCCCGTTTTTTCAGTATTTCCTCCGCCGCCGCAATCTTTCCCGCTAAGGTTTCTTCCTGCAAAATCAGTTCCTTTTCCGCCTGGGTCACATCGCCGATGGAGGTCATTTTCTCTTTTGCCATATTCTCCACTTGTTTCAGCTCCAGCTGCTCCTTCATCACAACATCGGCATCTTTCCGGCGGAATGTGGGCTTAAACCGTAGTCTTACCACCTTTTCATGCTCCGGTACATAGGCCGTTTGCTTCGCCATCTCCACCGCCTGCAGTTCCTCATCGGAAAGCATATATACACTGACACCCATCTCAATGGGCTTGGCATAGGTAAAGGACCCCGTCCGGCTATGGATACCGTTGAGCACCACGCCGTTATCGTTCCCGTCTAAAAGGGCCAAGGCAAAACATAAATTGCCGCCCATCTCATCAAAAGGGTTATAACGAATCAATCCCACCTTTTGCACATTGGATTTCATGGTTTTATCCAAATCTGTTACCATATCCAGCAATTTGGCGTATTTTTCCTCAATGCTTTTGGAGGTGTCATAATATTCCTGTAATTTCATTTCCAGATTATGGGAAGGACGCCGATTTGCTCCCATAAAAAAGTCATATTTCTTTTTCTGCCTGCCGCTTTTCACAAACAGCACAATGCAGAGTATAAACAGCACAGCCACCGCCGCCGAAAGTGCCAGCAGCAGTATCGCCATGGTTTCCTGTGTCATATTCATATGCTTCAACCCTTTATCTTATCGCTCCATGCCTTTCATCAGTGTCAAAAGGCGATCCAAATCCTCCTCGGAATAATACTCAATCTCAATACGGCCTTTTTTCCGTTTTCCTGCCGGTTTCAGCCGCACCTTTGTGGCAAAAATAGACTTCAAATCGTCCTCAATGCGGCGATAGTCGGCATCCGGGACAGGCTGCTTGGATTCCGGCTTTTTTTCCGCCTTTTGCAGATATGCTTTCACCAAAGCCTCCACAGCCCGCACACTCAAGCCTTCCTCTATCACCTGTTCCGCCAGTTCAAACTGGGCATCGCCATCGCTCACAGGCAAAAGACCCCGGGCATGTCCACCGGTCAATTTATTTTCCATGACGAAATTACGAACTCTGGAGTCCAACTGCAACAACCGCAGGGAATTGGTAATGGCAGAGCGGCTTTTGCCTACTTTTTCTGCAATCTGCTCCTGGCTCAGGGCAAATTCCTCCTGCAAGCGCTGATAGCTTTCCGCCTCCTCCAAGGGGTTCAAGTCCTCCCGTTGGAGATTTTCCACCAAAGCCGCCTCGAAGGCCTCCGCCTCCTCCCATTTTTTGATTACCACGGGAATTGCCTTTAATCCGGCAATTTTCGCCGCTCTCCAACGGCGTTCGCCGGCAATCAGCTCATAATACTCCCCGTTTTTGCGTACAACCACCGGCTGAATAACGCCATAAGTCTTTAAGGACGCCGCCAATTCCTCCAATGCATTTTCATCAAAATGCTTTCTGGGCTGTTTGCGGTTGGGCTCAATCATATCAATATCCATTTCCACAACGGAATCCTCTTTGAATTGCTGGCTGACCTCTTTATAATCCTCTAATTTATCGTTAATCAAGGCCTCCAATCCCAAGCCTTTTGAACCTAAGCCTTTCTTTTTCGTTGCCATATCAATTCCACTCCTTTTCCATCACTTCCTCCGCCAGCTGGGCATAGGCCTCCGCACCTTTGGAGCGGGGGTCATACATATGAATGGGCAGCCCATGGCTGGGGGATTCTCCCAAACGGACGTTTCTGGGTATGATGGTACGGTACACATTCTGCCCCAATGTCCGTTTCACTTCCTCCACCACCTGCAAAGACAGGTTTGTTCTAGCATCAAACATGGTAAATACAATGCCTTCTATCTCCAGTGCCGGATTCAGCCGTTTTTTCACCAGATTGACCGTATGTAAAAGCTGTTCCAAGCCCTCCAACGCAAAATATTCGCATTGTATGGGCACCAAAACCGTATCTGCCGCCGTCAGGGCATTGATGGTGATGAGATTCAGGGAAGGGGGGCAGTCTATAATAATAAAGTCGTAGTCCGCCTTGACCTTTTCCAACTCCTCCCGCAATATGAATTCCCGCCGTTCCTTGCCGATAAGCTCGATTTCCGCCCCTGTCAGGTTGATATTGGCAGGAATGACCTCCAGCCCCTCCACGCAGGTCGGCTGTTTCGTGCCATTTACATCAGCTTCGCCCAAAAAAATATGATATACCGTCAGAGGGCCCCCGTTTTTATCCAGTCCCAATCCGCTGGTGGTATTGCCTTGTTGGTCTGCATCTATGGCAAGCACCCGTTTTCCCGCCGCCGCAAGGCAGGCAGAAAGATTGATGGCCGTGGTGGTTTTGCCCACGCCGCCTTTTTGGTTTGCTACTGCGATAATTCTCACTCTGCCCATATCCTCCGACCTTTCTGTCTGATTTTTCTATGTATCCCTGATTATAGCACAAATTTGGCAGAATGGGAAGAAAAAAGCGATGTTTCACGTGAAACACCGCCATATTTTTCTCTATAAACCACGTTTCACGTGAAACATGGTTATTTCACTTTCTTTTCCTTTTCATAAAACTTCCCAAAAACAGGAATGGCTTTGGGCAACACCCGCACCTCAAAGGGCATTTTCGGCCCCAGCTCCCCATCTACCGTGGATTCCATGATGCTGAAATTTTCGTCCAGACATTCTACCTTAAAATAATCGTCCTTCAGATAAAGAATATTTTTCTTATCATGAATATGCTCGCCGCTGAGCATTTTCAGGAACACCGTCGGCACATCAATGAGAGAGCGTCCCTTTATGGCAAGCAATTCAAATTTGCCATCGGTCACCGCCGCCTCCGGCGACAGCTTCGTGAAACCGCCGGTGCCTGCGCTGTTCATAATCATATATAGGTAGAGATTTTCCTCCAGAACCTCCGTACTGGTGGTGATGCGGAAGGGGATTTTATGGAAATTCGGCAGCTGCTCCACGCCTTTTAAGTAGTAGGAAAGGCTGCCGAGGGCATTTTTCACGTCCTTATCCACCGTTTGGGAAACATTGGTCAGCAGTCCGCCGGCACAAACATTGATGAAGAAAATACTCTCATTGACCACGCCCAAATCAATATCCACAGGCTCTGTATTCACAATAGTCTGACAGCAATCCTCCACATTGCCGCTTTTGAAACCCAGATAGGTGGCAAAATCATTGGCGGTACCGGAGGGTATGATACCCAGAGGAATCCGCAGACCCCGCCGCATCAGGGCGTTCAGCACGATATTCACCGTGCCGTCCCCGCCGGATGCCACCACAATATCATAATCGGGGCTCATTCGGGCGATATGCTCCTCAATATCCCCGGGGTGGAGGGTGCGGAAGGGGTGTACCTCATAGCCGCCCTCCTGAAATATCCCGATGCAAATATCCAAATCAAACTTAAAACTTTTGTTCCCGGAAAAAGGATTATATATGAGCTTCAGCTTTTTCATCGTTACAGCCACTCCTTTCAAGGAAAAAATACATGGCATTACATCTGTTTCGGCGCATGAATGCCCAACAGGCGTAAGCCTTCCTTCAGCACGATTTCTACCGCCACCACAATGGCAAGCCGCGCCTGACGGACTGCCGGTTCGCTATTTAATATGGGATTATCGTGGTAGAATTTATTGAAGGCTTGGGCGATGGCCACCAAATGTCTGGTTACCACGGAGGGCTCCAGCTTTGCAGCGGCATCCTTGATTTTTTCGGGGAAGGCCTCCAACAGCTTGCAAACGTCCATGGACGCCTCATCTGAGAGGGCGTCATAGGCAATATTTTCCAGCGATACTTCTCCGGCACGACGCAAAATACTGCAGGCTCTGGCGTGAGTATATTGGACATAAGGGCCTGTTTCCCCGTCAAAATTCAGCATTCGCTCCCAAGAGAATACCACGTCCTTAATTCTTGTGTTATATAAATCATTGAAAATTACAGCGCCGATGCCTACCTGCTTGGCTACGGTTTCCTTGTCCTGCAAATCGGGGTTCTTTTCCTCGATGATTTTCCGCGTTTCGCCAATGGCTTGGTTCAGCAAATCCTCCATCAGCACCACATTCCCGTGGCGGGTGGACAGCTTCCCGCTATCCAGACTGACCAGACCAAAGGGCACATGAATCAAATCCCGATACCAATCGTAGCCCATTTTATGAATAACCTCGAACCACTGGGCGAAATGCAGGTTTTGGTCCAATGCTGTCAAATAGATGCATTTATCGAAATCATAGGTTTTCTTGCGGTAGAGAGCCGCCGTAATATCCCTGGTGGCATAGAGGGTGCCGCCGTCCTTACGGATAATCAGGCAGGGGGGCATATTTTCCTCCTCCAAATCCACAATCATAGCGCCTTCGCTTTCCTGCAACAGGCCTTTTTCCTGCAATTCTGCCACAACGGCGTCCATTTTATCGTTATAAAAGCTCTCGCCCGTATAGGCATCGAACTTCACGCCCAGCATATCATAGACCCGTTCAAATTCCTGAATACTGATGTCATAGAACCATTTCCAGAGGGAAAGGGCTTCCTCATCGCCCTCCTGCATTTTTACAAACCACAATCTGGCCTCGTCCTCCAGACCCAATTCCGGATGGGCCTCCGCCTCATCATGGAACTTTACATAAATCCGCATCAGTTCTTGGATACCATCCCGTTCCACAGCCTCCCGGCTGCCCCAATTTTTATATGCCACAATCAGCTTGCCGAACTGGGTACCCCAATCGCCCAGATGGTTGACGCCCTCGCAGTGATAGCCCAATTCCCGATGAATTTGATACAGAGCGTTGCCAATCACCGTAGAACGCAGGTGTCCCACATGAAAGGGCTTTGCGATATTGGGGGAGGAATAGTCGATGACAACGGTTTTCCCTTTGCCCATATCGCTTTTGCCGTAGTTTTCCTTCTGCTGCAACACAGCGGTCAATACTTCTTTGGCGTACACGCCTTTGCGGACGAAGAAGTTTACATAAGCACCAACAATCTCCAGCTTTTCGATAAATTCCGGCTTTTCCAATTTCTCCGCCAACTCCTGTGCAATCAGCGGGGGCGCCTTACGGAACACCTTCGCCAGACGGAAGCAGGGGAAGGCAAAATCCCCCATGGCTTTATTGGCAGGCACCTCCACAGCTACCTCCTCCACGGGGATATCCGCCGCCGCGGCAATCAGCTTTGCAATCTCTATCTTAAAATCCATTTGGTTTCCTCCTAAAAAATCCCGTAAAAATAGGACATACTCCCCATCACTTTAGCATATCATGGCTGGAAAATCAAGGGTTCTTATGGCTTTTCTGCCATCAAAAAAAGCCCAAAGGCATCTTGTGCGTTGGGCTTTTCCTTCCTTCGGCATCAGCCGTATTTGACGGTGAGATTTACATAAGAAATATGCTCCCGCATGGCGGTATAGGCCGTCTGATAATCGCCGTTTTTGATGGCTTCGATGATTTTGCCATGCAGTTCAATGGTCACATCAATGACACGGGGGTTTTGGGTCAGGGATTCCCGCAGGGAAAGGCGGATACCTTTTTCAAAGGAGTCCTTAGCGGCAATCATGGTGCTCATCAACAGCTTATTATGGGTGGCGGCGGACACCTGCATATGAAACATGGCGTCATAATCCACAAATTGGTTCACATCATGGCGATGCTCTTTCATTTTCTCATAGCAATACTCCAGCTGGGCAATATCCTCCGCCGTGGCACGTTTTGCCGCATAGCTGGCGGTTTCTCCCTCCAGCATATACCGAAACTCCAGCAAATCGCTCAAATCGGAATTTTCCACCGTTATACTAAAGGGTGCAATATTGACGATATTATCGATTTCATTGATATACGTCCCTGCCTTGGAACGGCGGATAAATCCAAACACCGCCAATGCCGTATAGGCCTCCCGAAGGGTGCTCCGCCCGACGCCCAACAGCTCACTGACTGCATTTTCATTGGGCAGCATATAGCCCGCAGGCAGCTTTTCGGCGATAATCAAATCCTTAAACCGCTGAAACAGATTTTCGGAAATATGACTTTTCCCCAAGTCTTTTTTCAGATAAGCGGCATTTTCCGCCAAATAATCTCTTTCTTTCACGGACGTTCCCTCCTTGCTCTATTCTCTAAAATTATGGTATCACTTCCGCTGTTGTCATGCAAGGGAAATCTCATGGCTTCGGGAAGGTATATTCCTCCTGTATTTCGGAGAGGGGAATCTGTCGACCCAATAAAAACTCCGCCGTTTCTTTATGTATCTCCTCCAGCCGAAGCTGGTCTTTTTTCCGCACCGTTTGGTCACGCAAAGGCTGGGGCAGTGTCAGCATTTCATAGACACTGCGTACCACAAAATGATTTTCATTTTGGGCATTGCGAAACTGGGTCCAAATGGGCACGAAGGATACCTCCTTCACGGAAGGCGGTGCGCCGCCCACCTGTTCCACCGTCAGATGCAGGACAATAGAGGCATTTCTGGGGGGCGTTGTCTGAGAAGAGATGAAATTCCCCAGGGAATAAATGATGAACCCATCATGGACGCCATCGCCATGGTCGATTTTACGGTATTCCATTTTTTGCAGTACATGGGGGTGGCTGGCAAGCACAATATCCGCCCCGGCCTCAAACATCAAATCCGCCCATTGTACGAAAATATCCCGCGGGTAGGTTTCATATTCATTGCCCATGTGGGGCAGAACCACCACCACATCGGCATTTTGCCGTGCTTTTTGAATATCTCGCACCATAATATCGTTATCAATCAAATTCACCAGATAGGCATCAGGCACGGGAATACCGTTGGTGCCGTAGGTATAGGAAAGAAAAGCGAACCGCAGCCCATTGATGTCCTGATACAGTATTTTCTCCCGTTCCTCGGCGGAGCGATAGGTACCCATGTGCTTGATGCCGTATTCGTCCAGTTTATCCAAGGTACGCAAAACACCCGCCTTGCCCGTATCCATGCTATGGTTATTGGCAGTGGTAAGAATATCAAAGCCTGCGTCCTTCAAAGCGTCCAAAAAACTATCGGGCGTATTAAAGCAGGGGAAGGAGGCATAGGGCTTGTCGGGACCGCCGAATGTCAGCTCCAGATTGCCCAGAACCAAGTCATAGCCCTGAAAAAACCGTTTCACGTCCTGAAAATTATGCATGAAATCATAGGTATCGGCAGCAGGGTCATAGGCCTCGTTATACTGATAATCATGCACCATAATATCCCCCACAACAGCCAATGTTGCCGTACGCACAAGGGGTATTTGCTCCCCGGCGGCGGCGGTGAATGCAGGCTCAGCCCGACAGCCCGCCAAGGACAGCAGGGCGATTATCAGCAGGCAAAGGCCTTTTTTCCTTCTTTTCGTTCCCATGAAACACGCTCCTCCCAAAACACACAAATGTCTTTGAAATAAAGTATAGCATATTTTGACAGAGAGGGAAAGGGCTGTCTGACAAAACCATGGTTTCCGCAAAAAAAACCGACTGCCGTCAGAAACAGGCAATCGGTTTTTTGTTTATAAATCTTCTTCTTCGGGGCGATAGCCCTTGCCCAGTGCCACATTCCTTCTGGAAACAAAATAGACCAAAAAGCACAATCCGGTAGGCACCATCATAATCAACACATAGCTGAAGTTTTTGCTGACCAGACCCACAATGACCGTAATCAACGCCATACCGCAGGCGAAGAGGAAGCCGGGCCATTTGCCCTTGGGTCTGCCGGAAATGACACCCTCCATAAAAATAATCACAAAAAGCAGGGAAAGGGTCTGTCCCACATCAAATATAAAATCCAAATTCATTTTTTGCACCTCTGTTCCAAAATTCATCATCATCTGCCCTGATGATACCAGTTTTGCGGCAAAAAGTCAATTCCGTTTGAAATTAGAACTTTCCGCCGCCGCCGCCAAAGCTGCTGCCGCCGCTGGAAAATGTGGAGGAGGAGCCGCCCCAGGAAGAACCACCGTCATGGTCATTATCCTTAGGGATAGGGGTACGGGACGTATGGGTGCCGGCGAAAACATCTTGATTTTTCGTCAGGGTCATGCCGTTTTCCTTCAAATAGGCTCTGCCGTCGGTATAGGGCTGTATGTTCCGGTATTTTCTCTGCATATGTTTCACGGAAAACAGGGAAATCAATGCGGACAACAGGGAAGAAACAGCGAGTCCCACTCCTGTTCTCGATTTTTTACGGGCATTTTGTGCCTGCTGGTATTCGGAAACATAGTTGGGGTCATTTTGGTATTTTTCATACTCCCCGTTATAATACTCCACACGATCGCAGAGGGTATTCATGGCGGTGAAATATGCCCCGTCGGAGAGGTCACCTGCCATCTCGTTCCAGATTTTATCGATATAATAATCGGTGAAAATATCAATGGCTTTGCCGTGGGTGACGATTTGGGCATCTCTTTCGCCCATATCCACAATCATAATAATGCCATCGGCGTCCTCGCCGATACCGAAGTCATGGTCGGTAAAAAACTCAGCGGCGTAATATTTGGCCTCCAACCCCTCCGTATCCTCGGTGGTCAGGAAAATCATATCCATATCCCATTGTTCTATGATTTGCTCCGCCCGTTTTTGCAGGGCTTCCTCCTCTTCATAGGAGAATAGGTCGGCATAGTCATACACCCGCTGTTCTCTGGATAAACTGTCCCCAAAGGCGGGCAGGGTAAAGAGCAGTATAAATACCGCTGTCAAAAGCATTGTGCCAAACCGTTTTTTCATGCCAGACCACCTCCCACAAAAATGGCAATCAGCCCTGTAATCAGGAATAATACCAGGAAAATCAGGAAACCCCATTTCAGCATTTGTCCCTTGCTGACGGGCAGCTCCCCAACGATTTTACCCGTCTGCCCGTTCATGGCAAACAGATAATCCTTCCCTTGGTATTGACTAATCAGCATCCAAACAGGCAGCAGCATATAGGTCTGCTTATGGGAGGAAAAATCCGTGGTGCATTTCACGCCGTATACCCGCTGATGGCTATGACCCTCACCGGCCATATTTTCCACGCCGGGGGTAATGCGGTTTGTCATTCTATCGTATAAATCCTTGGGCAGGTAGGTATATTTCTCCGCCAGAAAACCGCTCAGATAACTCATATCAAAGGGGCGTTTTTTCGCCAGATGGAAGGGCTCCAGAGCGTCCATCAGGTTATCCTGCATTTTTTCCGAAGCGTCCAGCGGGATATTTTCAAATTCCATTTTCCCCGACCGATGGATATGATACAGGTCGGTTTTGGTGTAGTTATACTCGGAATCGCTCCATACGGTCACATCTTCGCCGGTGGCGTGGTAATCGAAGGTGGCGTCGCAATCAAACAGCCAGAAGGGGACATATACCCCTGTGATTTTTTCCAGCCGTTGCTGGGAGGTATAGCCTCTGGGCAGGAGTTTTTTGCCCTTACAAAGGTCTAAAAATGCCTGTTTTGCGTCCTCCTTATCGGTTTCAAAGGGGACAATGGCCGCAGGGCGGTATTCCCCCTCCAACTGCTTGGGCAAAATGGTGGGATTGCCGCAAAATACGCAAAATGTGGCTGCCGTCACATCATCGGTCACAATTTCCGCACCGCAGGAGGGACAGGCGTATGCCCGAATATGGTCTGTATCTCCCTGGCCGGATTCCACATTTTCATGGTAATGGAACCGGACGTTATTTTCATCTGCCTGTGCCTCTGCTCTGGGGCGGACATCGTAATCGTCCTCCTTTGTTTTGGCACCGCGCTGTTCCAGTTCTTCCTTGCTGTATGTATTATTGCAATAATCACAAATCCATTGATCCTCTTTCCCGTCAAAGCGCAGGTAAGACCCACAGCCGGGGCAGATATAAGTAACACCAACTGCTCTTTCACTCACTATGCTCACATCCTTTTAGAAAGCTTTTTTATCAGTGTACCATACTTCTCAGAACATGGGAAAGCTTTTTTCACAAAAAAAGGGGAACTCCTATGAGCCCCCTTACTTTTGGGTTTATTTTGTTTCATCTGTTACAACGGGTGTGGTTGCAGTGGATTCGTCCTGTTTTTCAGCCTCTTCGCCCTGTTTTTCCTCTGCGGCAGGGGTTTCTTCCTTCTGCTCCTCTGTTGCAGGGGTTTCTTCCTTCTGCTCCTCGGGAGCCAATTCATCGGCGGCGATACCGATGGTCTTTGTTTCGGCATTCCATGTTACCTCAAAGCCCAGAGCAGCACCCAAATCACGCAACTTAAAGTAGTTATAACCGTCAATGTTATAAGCCGTCAGCTTCACTTCTGCACCGTCCAAAACAACTTTCTGGTTGGACAGGAGGGCTGTTTTTTCGCCGGATAATGCCTTTGTATCCGCCTTGCCGGTATAAGCCGCCGCCTTTGTCAAGGTAATGGTTCTGGCCTGCTCATCATAGCTCACTTCAAAGTTTGCCGTTGTGCCGGTCACCACTGCCGCAACGTCACGGAGCTTAAAGTATGTATAATCGCTTACGTTATAGGCATGAACCGCAGCCTCTTTGCCGTTTACGGTCATTTTCGCCGTGGAGGGCACTGCCTTCGCCTTTGCCGCAGGTGCAGCGGGTGCAGGTGCGATGACCAAAGCCGGTGTTTCCTCCTGCTTTTTGTCTGTCACTTCTTCTTTGTTCTCTTCCTGCTTTTCTTCCTGTTTTTCGTCTGTCACTTCTTCTTTGTTCTCTTCCTGTTTTTCGTCTGTCACTTCTTCTTTGTTTTCTTCCGTTGCCTCTGTTTTTGCCTCCGGTGTGGTATCATCGGCAAATACGTTTGCCACCGGAGCAGATGTGGCTAATGTTGCCGCCAGCATAAAAGCCAAATATTTTTTCATGAAACTACCTCCTAAAATCATAAAGAATGTTGTGCCGCAGAAACATTCCCGCGACTTCTGACATTATAGCACACTCTCCGTCATTTTTTCACAAAATAAGAGAAAATTTAAGATAGTTGTAATAAAACAAAAAGGGTGCCGGCAAAACCGACACCTTTTTTTCCAAATCTATCCAAAAATGGTGATTATTCCTGTGTTTCTTGGCTGACTGCAACCACTTCTTCCGCCTCCTCGGCAATATCCTCCTCGGAGATTTTGGCGATGCCCACTACGCTGACGCCGCTATCCAGATTCATCAGCTTCACGCCTTGGGAAACCCTGCCGATGGTGGAAATATCCTTTGCCCGCAGGCGGATGATAACCCCCTCGGAGGTAATGAGCATAATTTCCTCCTGCTCATTTAACAGCAATACACCGGTCAAAAGTCCTGTTTTTTCCGTCAGCTGATGGATTTTCAGACCCTTGCCTCCACGATATTGCAGATGGAAGGCGGCGGTATCCGTCCGTTTGCCAAAGCCCTTTTCCGTGACATTGAGTATCTTCGCATCGGGGGCAATTTTTACGGCAGAAACCACATAATCCCCCTGCCGCAGGGTAATGGCCTTGACACCTGTGGCCGTTCTGCCCATGGGGCGCACGTCCTGCTCGGAGAATTTAATGCCCATGCCGTTGCGGGTAGCCACGAAAATTTCGTCCTGCCCGTTTGTCATCATAACGGAGATTAAATCGTCCCCCTCCCGCAGGTTCAGGGCAATGAGCCCACTGCGGCGGATATTGGCAAAGCTGGTCATATCCGTTTTCTTCACCAGACCATGCTTTGTAATCATCACCAGATATTGCTCCTCTTGGAACTCATTGGCAGGGATAACCGCCATAATTTTTTCATCAGGGCTGATTTCCAGCAGGTTTACAATGGCAATGCCCCTTGCCGTTCTGCCTGCCTCGGGGATTTCATAGCCCTTTAGGCGGTAAACCTTCCCACTGCTGGTGAAAAACAGCAGATTATCATGGGTGGAGGCCAGGAACAGGTCTTTCACATAATCCTCCTCACGGGTCTGCATACCGATGATGCCGCGACCGCCACGGTTTTGGCTCTTATAGGTATCCAAGGGGGTGCGTTTCACATAATTCAGGTTGGAAAGGGTGAATACGCAGGTTTCCTCGTCAATCAAATCCTCCACATCAATTTCGCCGGGGTTTTGCAACAGCTTCGTCCGCCGTTCATCGGCGTATTTGGACTGAATGGCGGTGATTTCCTCACGAATGACGCCCAACAGCAATTTTTCATCCGCCAGAATGGTTTTATAATAGGCGATTTTTTCTTGCAAGTCTTTATATTCCCCATCAATTTTTTCCTTCTCCAAGCCCTGCAAACGGCGCAGCT
This sequence comes from Anaerotignum sp., assembly GCA_017523325.1. GTDB lineage: Bacteria > Bacillota > Clostridia > Lachnospirales > Anaerotignaceae > Anaerotignum_A. The sequence goes on from JAFWWO010000051.1 coordinate 16,015, forward strand.
GCATTTCCAATATGGCCTGGGCCTGCATATCGGACAGGGAGAAGCGTTCCATCAGGCGTTCCTTGGCATCGTCATAGCTGGTGCGGATAATACGGATAACTTCGTCAATATTGTCGATGGCTACCCGCAGACCCTCCAGGATATGGGCACGTTTTTCCGCCTTATCCAAATCAAAGCGGGTGCGTCTGGTGACAACCTCCTGCTGATGCTTTAAGTATTCCTCCAGCATTTGCTTCAGGTTCATAACAACAGGCTTGCCGTCCACCAATGCCAAAAGGATTGCGCCGAAGGATTCCTGTAATTGTGTATATTTATACATCTGGTTCAAAATCACATTGGCGTTGGCTTCTTTTTTGATTTCGATGATGATTTTAATATCATCGCCGGCGGAGGCATCGTATAAATCACTAATGCCTTCGATGCGTTTTTCCTTGACCAAATCGGCGATTTTTTCTATCAGCCGCAGTTTATTGACCATATAGGGGATTTCCGTCACCACGATACGCTCTCTGCCGTTATGGGTTTCGATTTCCGCCGTGGAACGGACGATGATTTTTCCCCGACCGGTACGATAGGCCGCACGAATACCGCTTTTGCCCAATATAGAGGCGCCGGTGGGGAAGTCGGGGCCTTGGATATGCTCCATCAGCTCTTCCACATCGGTTTCGGTGCCTGCAATTTTATGGTCTATCATACAGACGATACCGTCTATCACCTCGCCCAGGTTATGGGGCGGGATATTCGTCGCCATACCAACGGCGATACCGGAGGAGCCGTTGACCAATAAATTCGGGATACGGGAGGGGAGGACGGTGGGTTCTTTTTCGTTCTCGTCGTAGTTGGGAACGAAGTCCACCGTATCTTTCTCGATATCCGCCAGCATTTCCGCCGTAATTTTGGACATTCTGGCCTCTGTATAACGGCTGGCGGCGGCGCCGTAGCCGTCGATGGAGCCGAAGTTGCCGTGGCCGTCTACCAGCATATAACGCATGGAGAAATTCTGTGCCATACGCACCATGGCCTGATAGATGGAGCTATCGCCGTGGGGGTGGTATTTACCCATGGTATCACCGACGATACGGGCGGATTTCCGGTAGCCCTTATTGGGGTCCAGGTTCATTTCGTTCATGGAGTACAAAATACGCCGCTGTACCGGTTTCAGACCGTCACGCACATCGGGTAATGCACGGGCGACTATGACGCTCATGGCGTAGTCGATATAGCATTTTTGCATTTCTTTATTGATGTCTATGGTGACGACCTTATCTATTTCTTTGTTTTCATCGCTCATATTTTCACCTCTTTTAGAGTTAAAATCATTCTTTCAGACCTTGGGGACGCTGTCCCCAACACCCCTGCAAGGGGGTCACCCCCTTGACCCGATTTGCAAAAACTGCGTTTTTGCGGGGTTTTGCGTTACAGGCGAATAAAAATTTCGCTCAAGCCTTTTCAATGGTTTGTGGAGTTTCAGACCGTGGGGCTCTGCCCCAAACCCCGTCGGGGTATCATACCCCGAACCCCGATTTGCAAAAACTATGTTTTTGCGGGGAAATCATTTATTTTCTCTCCGCAAAACGCAGTTTTGCGGCATAACGGGTCAAGGGACGAGTCCCTTGCGGGAGTTTGAGGGCAGCGCCCTCAAGGTCTTTATAGCAGCACCTACAAGGTTTTCATCTCAAAGCCTCACGTTTTTTTCGTACCGCAGAAGGGTTCGGGAAACGAAGGGTTTCCCGAATAAAATCCGCAGGCGGCATTTACTTCCGCCGAGGAGAATAGTGCGTTTCAAGGTGCTTGCACCGAAGGAACGCATCTATTCATACATACAGTCACACGAAAAAAGCTTGAAGCCGCTTACGGCTGAGCTTTTTTCGTATGCACACAGTGCATTAAAAATCCATCTCCGCATACTGTGCATTTTCCTCAATAAAGATTTTACGAGGCTCAACGGCATCGCCCATCAGCATACTGAAAATTTCATCTGCCAGCAGGGCATCGTCAATGGTTACCAGCTTCAAAATACGGTGTTCCACTGCCATAGTGGTATCCCGAAGCTGGTCATAGTCCATTTCCCCAAGACCCTTATACCGCTGTACCTCACGGATACCCGTTCTGCCGATTTCCTGATATAATGCCTCCAGCTGGGCATCGTCATAGACGTAATAATGCTGTTTATTCTTCTCCACACGGTACAGAGGGGGCTGGGCGATATATACCTTCCCCTCCTCAATCAGCTGGGGCATATAACGATAGAAGAACGTCAGCAGCAGGGTACGGATATGGGCGCCGTCCACATCGGCATCGGTCATAATAACGATTTTATGATACCGCAGTTTTTCCAAATCAAAATCCTCGGAAATGCCCGTACCGAAGGCGGTAATCATATTCCGTATTTCTTCGCTGTTCAAAATACGGTCCAGTCGTGCCTTTTCCACATTCAAAATCTTCCCGCGCAGGGGCAGTATTGCCTGTGTTTTGGGGTCCCTGGCCTTAATGGCGGAGCCGCCGGCAGAGTTCCCCTCTACGATATAAATTTCACATTCAAAGGGGTCACGGCTGGTACAATCCGTCAGCTTACCGGGCATTCTGGTATTTTCCAGACCGGTTTTCCGCCGCACCAATTCTCTGGCTTTTCTGGCGGCATCTCTGGCTCTGGACGCCATCAGACCCTTTTCGAGGATGGTTTTGCCGATGGCGGGGTTTTCCTCCAGATAATAGGTCAAATATTCGCTGAGAACGCTATCCACGGCATTTTTCGCCTCACTGGTGCCCAGCTTTGCCTTTGTCTGCCACTCAAACTGGGGGTCCTCCACCTTAATGCTGACTACGGCAGTAATCCCTTCCCGCACGTCCTCGCCGGAGAGCTTTTTATCCGCATCTTTGATGATGCCGATTTTTTTGCCGTAATCGTTGAGGGTTTTGGTCAGCCCCGTCTTAAAGCCCACCAGATGGGTACCGCCATCGGGGGTATTGATGTTATTGACGAATGTAAAAATACTTTCCGTATAGCCGTCATTATGCTGGAAAGCCACCTCCACCACAATATCGTCCTTTTTGCCGGAAGCATAGAAAATCGTATCGTATAAGGGCTGGCGGCTTTTATTGAGATAAGCCACAAATTCCTTGATACCGCCTTCATAATGGAATGTTTTTTCCTGCTCCATGCCTTCCCGCAGGTCAATCAGGTTAATTTTCAGGCCTTTTGTCAAAAAAGCCGTTTCCCGCAGGCGTTGTTTCAATGTATCGTAAGTAAAAACGGTTTCCTCAAAAATTTCACTGTCGGGCAGGAAATGGACAAAGGTTCCTCTGTGTTCCGTTTCGCCCACTACCGTCAGGGGCATCATCACATGGCCCCGTTCATATTTCTGCTCGTAGATTTTGCCCTCCGTATGGACCTGTACCGTCAGCCAGGTGGAAAGGGCATTTACCACAGAAGCACCAACCCCGTGCAAACCGCCGGAAACCTTATATCCGCCGCCGCCGAATTTGCCGCCGGCATGGAGAATGGTGAATACCACCTCCACCGCAGGCAATCCCTTTTGCTGTTGGATACCCACGGGGATACCTCTGCCGTTATCCAAAACGGAAATAGAATTATCGGGGTGAATGGTGACGGTTATCTCGCTGCAAAAGCCGGCGAGGGCTTCGTCCACCGCATTATCCACGATTTCATAAACCAAATGATGCAGACCTTTTTCACTGGTAGAGCCGATATACATACCGGGGCGTTTTCTGACCGCCTCCAGTCCTTCCAAGACCTGAATTTGATTTTCGTTATATTCCGTTGACATCAAATCCTCTCCTTCATCATATCTTTCCGTTGTTTTTTTTGGATAAAAAAGGTAATTTTGCCGTAAAAAAAGCAACGGGAATTATCCTCGCTTATTTTATCATATTTTCGTTGATTTTTCAATGTTTTCTCCTGTTTTTTTATATATTTTTTTACAATTTTTCTTCCTTATATAATAGAGCAATAAAAAAAAGAGGGGATTCCCTCTTTTTGCATCTTTTCATTTTGAAAAATATCCTTATGGAGATGGCATGATAACGCCTTTTTCCACATAAAACACGCCCTCCTGCTCCCCGCCGATATATTGACGCAGGGAATTTTCTATGCCGGTACAGGTCACAAAGGCCTGTAAATCGCCGATGCTTTCCAGCAGGAATTTCTGCCGTTTTTCGTCCAATTCAGAAAATACATCATCCAATAACAGCACCGGATTTTCGCCTGTTTCCCGCCGAATCAGCTCCAATTCCGCCAGCTTTGCGGCTAAAGCGGTGGTTCTTTGCTGTCCTTGGGAGCCGTAGGTCTTGACCTCCCGCCCATTGATGGAAAAGAGAATATCGTCCTTATGGGGGCCGTATTGGGTAGCCCCGAGAAAAATATCCCGCTCCCGATTTTTCGCCAGCCGTTCCGCCAGTTGTCCCCCTTCACAGCTGGGGCGATATGCCGTTTTCAGCCTATCCTGCCCCCCTGTCAGCAGAGAAAGCTTTTCGGCGGCAATTTCATCCAGCTTATCCAAAAAATCCTTTCTGGCGGCAAATACACGCTCTCCGTAATCCGCCAGCTGCTGATCCCAAATAAAAAGGGTTTCCGCCATAGTAGGCTTTTTCTGTATTTCCTTCAACAGATGATTTCTTTGCTTCAATATACGGTAATACTGCTGTAAATCGTAATAATAAACGTGGCTAAGCTGGCAAAGCTCCATATCCAAAAACCGGCGGCGTTCCGTAGGGCTGTCTTTCACCAGAGCCAAATCCTCCGGTGAAAAAACCACGGCATACAGGGTGCCGAATAAATCCCCTAGCTTTTTTACGGGCAATCCGTTGATGGCGATGCCTTTTTTTTCCTCCCGCTTCAGGTGGACATCAATGCGGTCGGCACGGTTGTTGCGCTGTACCAACAGGCGGATATGGCTTTCCTCCTCCCCAAAGGCAATGAGCTGCTGCTCCTGCTTGCCCCGCAGGGAACGCCCCATGGCACAGAAATAAAGGGATTCCAAAAAATTGGTTTTCCCTTGGGCGTTATTGCCGTAAATCACGTTAATGCCTGCGGCAGGACGGATATGCAGTTGAGCCAGATTACGAAACCCTTGGAGGGAAACCTCTGTAATACGCATAAAAATTCACCATTTTTTTATTATTATTCTTTTTGGGGCAATTCGCTTAATAATGTAGAGCCCAATACCAATACCGCCCCGATGATACCGCCTATACCTAAAGGCTCTTTTAATAAAAGGGCGGAGAGCAATATGGCAACAATGGGGTCGATATAGCTGAATATAGCTACCGTTTGTACGGGCAATTCGTTCATGGCGGCAAAGTAAAGAATATAGCAAATTCCCGTATGAAAAATACATAATACCAGCAAACATACCAAACCCACACCATCGATGGAAAAGGACAGGGTTTGTGTCAAAAGGATATAGGGCAAAAGGACTGCTGCCGCTGTTCCCAGCTGAACAAAAGTTTTATCATAGGCGGAAATATCCGTCATTTTTTTATTCATCAATACTACTGAAGCATATAATACCGCCGCACCGATGCCAAAGAGTATCCCTTTTGCCTCTGCCAAGGAAATGCTGTGGGCAGATACAGAAGTAACGCCCATAGGTACGCCTGTTACAAATACCATGCCCAAAAGGGCGAGGGCGACACAAATGCCTTTTTTCACCGTCAATTTTTCCCGAAACAGCACAGGCGATGCCAAAATGACAAATACAGGTGCCAAATAATAGCAAAGGGTAGCCGTTGCCACGGTGGTATATCGATAGGCCTCGAACAGCAATATCCAATTAAAGCCCATGGCGGCACCGGATATGAACAATAACGTTTTATTCCGCCAAATATCCTGTTTGGAGATGCTTTTTTTCCGCAGCAGCAAAAACAGCAGTACAAAAGCCGCACCGATAAACCCTCGCACCATGGAAATTACAGCGGAGGACAGAGGGATATAGCGGACAAACAGCCCAATGGTACCGAAAAATACCACAGAAACCGTCAATTCCGCTTTTGCACGCATATTCGGTGTCATAAATCCTCCTGTTCCGCCAATACCTCCACAGAGCCCATGCCTTTCACCTCAATCACATCGCCGGGGTATATTTTTTTGCCCCGTTGGGTGGCTGTTTCGCCATTGACAAAAACCATGCCTTCTGCCAAATATACCTTGACATCGGAGCCTTGGTCAATCAATCCTGCCAGCTTCAACGCCTGCTGTAATTTAATAAATTCCGTATGAATGGTAATTTTCTCCATAACAGCCTCCTTACATACGCAGGGGAAGTATCAGATATTTGAAAGCGTCCCCCTCCACAGGCAATATGGTGCAGGGGCTGAGGGGTGCAATAAAGTGTATTTTCACCTGTTCCTCCTCAATGGAACGCAGGGCTTCTATCAAATATCTGGGGTTAAAGGCGATGGATAATTCCTCGCCCTCCACCTCGCCGGGTACGGTTTCATGGGCGGTGCCCATATCACTTCTGGCGGTAATATCCATACCGCCGGAGCGTATCATCATACGGACGGGCGTTTTCCGGTTATCTCTGGAAACCAAAGAGGCCCGTTCCAAGGCCTGTATCAATTCCTCACGATACATCACGACCTTTGTTTTATAATCCTCGGAAAAGCTCTGTTCATAGCGTATGAAATCCCCCTCTATCAAACGGGAAACCATGACCGCTACGCCCAAATCGAACAGGATATGCTTATCCGTCAGGTAAACGGAGAGGGTGCTTTCCGCCTCTTGGGAGAGTATTTTATGCAGTTCGGACAGAGTTTTGCCGGGTACAATCACCTCTGTCTGCCCGCTGCTGTGCTGTAAGGGATTTTTCCGGAAGGAGATGCGGTAGCCGTCTACGGAAACCACATTGACGGATTCTGCCTGCCATTGGAATAATTCGCCGGTCAATACAGGCTTGGAGTCGTTCTGGGCGATGGAGAATATGGTTTGGCGGATCATATCCCGCAGTGTATTTTGCTCCATGGTATAGAATTGCTCCTGCTTGACCTCCGGCAAATCGGGGAAGTCCTCTCCGCTTTGGCCCATAATTTTGAATTGGGACGAACCGCAGGTAATATGTACGGCATAGTTTTCATCGGTTTCCAATGTTACCGTATCGCCGTTGAGCCGACGGACGATGTCGTTTAATATCCGTGCTTCCAGTGCAACCTCGCCTTTTTCCGTAATTTCCGCTGAGATAGGTGCGGTTTTGATGCCGATTTCCAAATCGTTGGCGGTTAATACAAAGCCTTTTTCATCGGCGGTTAATAAAATACATTCCAATATGGGCAATGTAGTGCGGTTGGATACGGCTTTATTGACAATATTGATGTATTGCAAAAGCAGGTCTTTGTTGCAGGTCAGTTTCATTTGTGCACAACTCCTTTTTCACAAGTAATAAAAGAATAAATAATAGTTTGTTCCGTAGTAGTATTAGTAGAGGCTGTGGGTTTGTGGAAAACCGATTTTCTGTCCGAACTGTCGGGCAAAATGCTGTGGGAAAACCCTGTGGATAATAAAAAATATCTGCCTGACTTATCCACCCTTTCCACACAATGGAAAAATGAAACAAGGCTATCCACAATATATCCACAGAAACTAAGACCTTGGGGGTTTCACCCCCAACACCCCCACAAGGGGGTCACCCCCTTGACCCAATTTGCAAAAACTGCGTTTTTGCGGGGTTTTGCGCCGCAGGCGAATAAAAGTTTCGCTCAAGCCTTTTCAAAGGCTTGCGGGGTGTGGGGCAGAGCCCCATAAAATTGCCTTATAAGCGGTTCTTTGAAGGGGTTAGGGGAAACTTTCACCAAGGGAAGAAAGTTTCCCCATTCTGTATTTATTCAGACCTTGGGGGTTAAGACCGCGGGGCTCTGCCCCACACCCCGTCGGGGTATCATACCCCCAACCCCCAATTTCAAAAAA
>JAFWWO010000052.1 GCA_017523325.1 Anaerotignum sp.
ATAGCTGTACCAGAAGTCATAATTCCCCACGAACATTGTAATTTTGCCATAATCAATATCGGCGATATTGGTGCAAACTTTATTCAGGAAATGTCGATCGTGGGAAACCACAATGACCGTATTTTCAAAATTCATCAAAAATTCCTCCAGCCACTTGATGGCATGAATGTCCAAATGGTTGGTAGGTTCGTCCAGAAGCAGGATATCCGGATTGCCGAATAACGCCTGTGCCAAAAGCACCTTAACCTTCTGGGTACCGGTCAGCTCCCGCATTTTCATATAGTGGAATTCATTGGTAACGCCCAACCCATTCAGCAGAATTTCGGCATTGGACTCTGCCGACCAGCCGTCCAGCTCCGCAAATTCCCCCTCCAGCTCAGAAACCTTGATGCCGTCCTCATCGCTGAAATCCGGCTTACTGTAAAGTGCGTCCTTCTCCTTCATAATATCATAGAGCCGCTTATGGCCGTATAATACCGTTTCCACCACATCAAAATCATCAAAGAGGAAATGGTCCTGTTTCAGTACCGCCATTCTTTCCCCCGGTGTGATGAAAACCGAGCCTTTATTGGGCTCCATTTCCCCCGCCAAAATTTTCAAAAACGTGGATTTCCCTGCACCGTTGGCGCCAATTAAGCCATAGCAGTTCCCCTTTGTGAAATTGATGTTTACGTCGTTAAAAAGCACTCTGCCTCCGTATTGCAGGCTGACTCCCTGTGCTGCAATCATGTTCCTTCTCTCCTTTTTCATAAAACTACCTCTCCCACCAATCAGAAAGATGGGCGCATTGGTTTTTATTGTACCATCATTTGCCCCGTAAAGGAAGTATTCTCAAGCTTTTTTTGGAATTTTCCGTAAAAAAAACAGGCCCTCTCCAACCGGAGAAAGCCTGTAACCCATTGATTTCACTCCACATTCTGCAGGAGGGAAATCTCCTTTTCGTAATTGATGGCGTTGTTTTTGCCCCCCGCAGGGATCGGCTCCGCCTTCACGCCGTTTAACTGCGTGATATTGCAGGAAACGGTATAAGCAGATACGGTCATGGCATCTTCCAGCTTCCCACCGTCAAGCTCCCGCAATATATTATTGGTCACCGTTTCCAGTGCCTTTGCCATATCCAGCTCATAGGATACCGGCTCGCCGGTTCTGCGCTGAAAAACAAATGTAAGGGGCATATCGCCCACACCCTGATAATGGGTCTGCGGCAGGCCAATCATACCGGAAACCCAGAAGAACTTTCCGCCTTCCTCCACCGCATAAACCTTTTCCTCCGGAATCACAGCCGTGGCCGTTACCAAATCGCCCTTGGCATCTCCCGTCAGTTTCCAGTCCTCCGCCGCCGAAAGCAAAACCCGCATATGCTCCAGGGCATTATTGGACAGAACAGTATCCAGTGCATTTTCCTCCGTCATGGTCATTTCCGTCCACTGCCCGCCGTCCGTATTCATATAAAGATTGACTGCATCTCCCTCGCCCCGCTCTAAGTAGGTCACAGAATGCTGTGTCCCGCCTTTTTCATCGACACCATAGGTGTCCACCTTGATATTCAGCGGGTCTTTCACCCAAATGACTTTCGTATCCAATGTGAATGCACCGCTATCATCGTATAAAACATTCTTAAAATCCGCCGAAAAGCTGTCTGCCGTTTCCAGGCTTTCTTTCGCCTCCTGCACATATTCCTCTATGGTTTTTCCATCTGCGGTGTTCTGCTCCTCAGCCGTATCTGTGTTGCCACAACCTGCCAGAACACCTGTGCCAAGGAGCATCAGTCCCAACATCAGCCTTTTCATTTGTTTTTTCATGGTAGTTCCCTCCGATGCTTCACCACACGGTTTTTACGCTTTGATTTTAGCGGAAAATCATTCCGTTTTCAAGAGAATTTATTATCTTTCATAAAAAACTAAGAATTCCGTAAGAAATAAAGTCACATATCTCCACAATTCTCCATAAAATCTCACAAAAAAGGACCTTGCTCTCCACAAAGCCCTTTTTCGCCTATGTCAATTCTACCCCTGCAATATGGCGAATGACCTCCCCCGCCAATATCATACCCGCCACCGGCGGCACAAAGGAAAGACTGCCGGGAATCTGCCGTTTTCCCGTTTCCTCCGAAACCGCCGGCTTACGGGGCACTTCCTTGGAATAGACCACCTTCACACCGCTAATCCCTCTATCCTTCAGCTCCTTTCGCATGACCTTCGCCAAAGGACAGACCGATGTCTGCGCAATATCCGCCACCTCAAAACGAGTGGGGTCAAATTTATTCCCCGTACCCATACAGCTGATGATGGGCGTACCTGCTTTTTTGGCCTCCTCAATCAAAATCAACTTAGAAGTCACCGTATCAATGGCGTCCACAATATAATCATAGGCAGCAAAATCCAATAAATCCCGATTCTCCGCCCCATAAACCACCGGATATTCCTCCACCGCAATTTCCGGGGAAATCCGGGAAATCCGTTCCGCCATAACCTCCGTTTTCCATCTGCCGATGGTAGTTTGGGTCGCAATCAACTGGCGGTTGAGGTTGGTCAGGCTCACCTTATCGCCGTCTACCAGCGTCAGTCGTCCGATGCCGCCCCTGGCCAACGCCTCCGCCGCAAAAGAACCTACCCCTCCGATGCCGAATACAGCAACTCGGGCATTCTGCAACCGTTCGAGCCCCTCCTGCCCCAAAAGCAGCTCCGCTCTGGAAAGTCTATGCAGTTCACTCATTCATTCTCTCTCCTTCTCCCTATGGCTCAGCTCCTTCGGCGGTCTTTGCACAAGTAACGGTTCATATAGACGGAGCATTTTCCGCACGATACTGTCACCGCCAGACCCTCGCAGCTGATAATCCGCTACGGCCACTGCCTCCGGAATGGCATCGGCTGTGGCAAAAGCCAGCTCCGCCGCCGCCAGCATAGATATATCATTTTTATTGCTCCCAAAGGCAATATATTTTTTTTGGGACAATTCCTCCATCAGCCGCCGCAGCATATATTCCTTGGTGGCATTTTTATGGTAAATCTTGAAATGGCAATAGCCCGCCGGCGTTTCCGATGTGTCCCGCAGAAAAAGCAGTTCGCCGCCGCTATCCATGGTTTTTAACTCCGCCTCCAGCAAATCCGCCTCTTTTTCCTGCAATACCAGCAGAATATACACCACAATCCCCTCCTCCGGCATATCGCCGTAGACATAATTGCGGTAGGGGGAACGCCGTGCCTGCTCATAAAGCCGACGCTCCACATCGTTTTTGAAATCCCGATAATAAATCAGCAGTACGTCCTGCCAGACTACATTTAAGAAATAATGCAAATCCTTTTCCTGTAATATTTTACAGATGCGATCCACCATATCCTTTTCCAAGCCATGACAAGCCAAATATCGTTTTTCCTGCAAATCAAACAACACCGCACCATCCATGGCAATCACCGGCAGGCGCAAATCCAACCCCTTCACATCTGCCAGAAGGGACGCCGGCGTCCGCTCCGTAGCGATGGTAAAGGGTATGCCATCATGCAAAAGCTGGTTTAATTCAAACAAGCTATAAGAGGAAATGCCTTCTTTTTCATCGAATAATGCACCGTCAAAGCCTGTCACAAAAAGATACTCCTGCTTTCTCCTTCTGGGCATATGAATACTATTGACTCCCAGAGAAACCAGAATACCAATGATAGTTTCCAGAGAACGGTTCACAGCATCTATCATAGGCGGGCGGCCGCCGTTAGAAAGGCAGACGCTCAACAATACGATTGCCGCCAATGCCGATGCCCCCGTCCGCTTGAACAGCACCGTCAGATACAGCACAGGAATGACCGCCAGAGAAATCACCGCATACCCGGCATAGTGATATTGCCAAGGGATAAACCGTATGAAATACAGCACCAAAAGGGCAAATGCTGCCCCCAATATCGTCCCGATGATACGGTTAAAGGCCACCCGCCGACTATTTTCAATATAGGGCTGCATACAAATAATGGCGGCAATGGTAGAAAACACCGGCACGCCTTCCTCGCCCCGCAGAATATATATCAAAAAACAGATGCCTACTGCCAGGGCTGTTTTCATCATTCTCATTCCGACCCTCGGAAAATGCGGCATAAATTCCCCTTCTCTCTGCTTTTTTGCTCCTATTATCAACAGTATACTATATCCCGCCCGCCCCTTTCAACTGCATTTCCCCTTCCCTTTTCAAAAATATTTCGGCAAAAAAGAAAGAACCTGCCGCACGTTTCATGCAAGCAGGTTCTTTTTATTGGGAAGTAGGTTTTATACTACTTTTATACGTGTTTACGCTTCTTTTTTCTTATTATACTCTTCCAGTTCAATGATTGCATCTTTAATCATTGCGGGAGTAATTTCATAAGGTGTGTAGTCCAAATCGTATTTCTTTACAGCCTCTGCCAGAACGGGATCCAATTCGTCCACAGTTACTTCAATATCCGCCAGTTTTGTGGGCAGTTTCATGCCTTTGTAGAAATCGAAGAATCTATCCAGCTTATCATACTGTTTGTCCAGAGTCAATAGAACCAGTGTGCCATAAGCAACAACTTCGCCGTGACGATGTCTTTCTTCTATCTGAGGCAGCATGGTCATGCTGTTGAACAGTGCATGGGCCAGGTTTGTGTTGTATTTATGAGAGTCAACCATATTGGAAACCATACCTGTGTTGATGAAAATATCCAGTGCAACCATTTCGATTGCCTTGGAGGGACGGTTGTTTTCACAGTCTTCCATTGCCTGCACACCATATTTCAGCAGAGGTTCTGTGCAGCAGCCGCTCAGTGCAACGCCGGCCTGTTCGGACAGTGTCAATTCGTCCTCTTTTCCTCTTGCGGAGAATGTAACCTCGATTTCCTTACTCATGCCATCGCCGATACCTGCCCACAGGAACTGTGCCGGTGCTTCCGCAATTACTCTTGTAGAAATGAAAATGTGTACGGGAGGTCTGTCTACACGGAAGAATGTACGGAATACATGGTTCGTGTAGTAGTAGATACCCAATGCAGAGTTACATGCACATGTGGAAGCAATGGTAGGGAATGTGAAATAGGGTTTTTTCAGGTTATGTGCAACCAGTTTCCCTATATCAATGGCTTTCCCGCCACCCAGGCAAAAAATCATATCTGCGTTTTTCACAGCGTCTGTCTGCTGCAGTTCTTCTGCATATTCAAATGCAGCTTCACCGGGGAACAAAACATATTCGATGTTGATACTGCTGTCTTTTGTTGCTTCATCCAGGTATTTTTTTGTTGCATTGATAGAAATCTCATCACTGATGACAACAGCTTTTGTACCATAAGGACGGCAAACAGCATCGATTTCATAATAAGCATCTTCGCCCGCACTGTAACCCGGGAAAAATACAGAATAGCTATCCATTTTCATTTTCCTCCTGTTTTATAAAATGATTTGATATGTTTTTGATATGTAAATCCGAGAAATTACTTATTTGCCTTTGCTTCTTTATACTTTCTGATTGCTTCAGCCAGCTTGGGCAGGATTACTTTTACATCACCTACGATACCCAAATCGGATACTTCAAAGATAGGTGCTGTTTCGTTCTTATTGATGGAAATAATCAATTCGGAGTTTTCCATACCTGCTACGTGCTGGATTGCACCGGAAATACCGCAT
>JAFWWO010000053.1 GCA_017523325.1 Anaerotignum sp.
CCGGCGTTGTATAATAGCACATACATAAGAAAATAAAAAACACAGAAGTGGTTACGCTATTAAAAAAAAGGAGGAATGACCAATGGTACAGATAAAATCAGAGCAATTTCAGAAAGAAGTGTTGGAGAGCAATGTTCCTGTATTGGTGGATTTTTCCGCCACATGGTGCGGCCCCTGTCAGATGATGGGCCCTGTGCTGGAGCAGCTTTCCGCAGAGTACGAAGGCAAGGCAAAAATATTGAAAGTAGATGTGGACGAGTCCGCAGATTTGGCCATGAAATATCAGGTGATGAGCGTGCCGAACATGATTTTCTTTAAGGGCGGGCAAAAGGTAGATGCCGTTGTTGGCGCTGTACCCGCTAACTTCCTGAAAGAAAAACTGGACGGCTTGCTGTAATTGCGTCGGAAAAGGTGATTGTGACTGTGCCAGAACCCGATAATCAAAAAGAATTGTAATAGAAAACGAAATGCTCCTCTAAGGGAGCCTTTTTTGAATAGGAATATTTTTGGATGTTCAGTTTTTTCTCAGTTGCCCTTCACCAGATGGGAAATGGATTTATACAGGAAGAAGGTGATGGTGCAGTTGATGCCGGCCTTCAGCAGATTGAAGGGGATAATGGCAGGAACCATCATAGACATCACAACCTCCAGCGGAGCACCCATGAACAGGGGTGTAAAAATCATATTCATGCCAATCATGGCTAAAGTCTGTGTCAAAGCACCGCAAACCAAAGCGATGATTGCGGTTTTTCTTGTTTTATTCCGGCTGTAAATGCAACCTGCCACCAATACGCAGGAGCCTGTCGCCAAGATATGCATAACAATGCCGATGATGCCGCTCTGGGCGCTGACCGTTATACCTTGTATAAAGGAAACGACAATGGTCATCAAAAGCCCTGCAACGGGACCGAAAGCAAAGGCGCCGATGAGAATGGGAATATCCGCCGGGTCATATTCCAAAAAGGCGGCTGCAGGAATCAGTGGGAAATGTACCGCCGCTACCAGCACGATGGAGATGGCTCCCAGCATGGCCATAGATACCATTTGTCTGGTAGAAATTCTCTTTTTTGTTGTCATTGTAGTTCTGATTGTGTTTTCCATGTTTCTGACCTCCGTTTTTGTTTAGAATTTTCAGGTACTGTCTTTTTTCTTTCGGCAAAGAAAAAAGCCTGAAAATCTTCAGGCGAAACAAGCAAAATAAAGGCTGATGCTTTTTCGGAAAATCATCACGAAAAAAACACCAAACTTTTATTCTTCTTCCATCCAGACTGTAACTGTCGGTTTTGGAATTGCACCAAATCCTGCGTTTGCACGCTCGCGGACTTTACCGCCGATCGGGAATTTCACCCTGCCCTGAAGAATTTCATATAAAATTGAGGGGATTCTCTCCCCGAAGCAATGCACCGCAAGGCAATCTTTCCGCTGCGAACAGTTTACAGCCGGCATTTCCGTTCGTTTTGGCAAGTTTGCTTTTGCAAGAACTGCTTTCATGAACATTATAGCATCTGTGAAAAAACTGTCAAGGGTTTCGGTTGAAAATTTGGCGGGGATTTTTTTCAAGTAGGTCCAAGAAAGAGAAATTGCAATTTATTTTATTTTTAATACAATATATATTTGACATTTAGAAAAATATGTTGTATAAATAAAGTGAGGGAGGATCCGGAGCCCCCTCTATGGATATCCGAAAGAAATAAAGGATGTGATATTTTGAAAAATCTGAAATTAAAATCCGCCCGTGCGGCAAAGGATTTGTCCCAAGAGCAGTTGGCACAGCTGATTGGCGTGACCCGCCAGACCATTGGCATGATTGAAGCAGGCAAATATAACCCGACCCTCAATCTTTGCATCGCCATCTGCAAAGCATTGGATAAAACCTTGGACGAATTGTTTTGGGAGGAATAAAGGAGGAATTTCTATGAAAAATCAACCCATCAGGGACGAACGCATCCTGCAGGCAAAGCAAAAAATCCATGCAGAAATCCTGCAAATCGTTTTCTATATCATTGCCATCTCTTTTTGTGTAAAATCCCTTTATTTCGGTATGGATTTGAAACAGTGCGCGACGGAATATATCATTCTGGTATTCGTCCCTTTGTATCAGCTTTTCCGCTCCAGACAGCTGGGGGTCGTGCTGGGGGCATATCCCAGAAAATCCAAGATGCAGCATCTTTTTGTGATGTGTATTTCCCTGATTTTGATGTTCCTGATTTTCTATATCAGCGGGAAACAAGTGTCGGCGGATTTCGTTTTGCCCTTTATTGTTTCCTTTAGTGCCGTTTTCCTTTTGATACGGATGGGCTTTTCCCGGCTGGAGGAAAAACGGGCAAAAAAACTGGAATCTCTCTATGATGAGGAGGAAAATGAATAAAAAACCAAAAAAATCCTTGCCTTGGCGGGAGTTTTGTGGTATCGTAAGTCCGTATCGGCATTGTGCCGAGGAAAATATCCTTGTTCTTCCCAAGAGGAAGAGCCATAAGTCCAAAAGGAGGTGTAACCCACATGAACAAGTACGAATTGGCGTTGGTTTTGAGTCCTGCACTGGACGATGAAGGCAGAGCCGCAGAGGTAGCAAAAGTACAGGCTACTCTGGAAAGATTCGGTGCGAAAATCGAAAAAGTTGATGATTGGGGCAAAAGAAAACTCGCTTACGAAATCCAGAAGGTAAACGAAGGTTTCTATAGCTTCACAACATTCGAAGCACCCGCTGCGGCACCCGCTGAAATCGAAGCTCGTATGCGTATTATGGAAAACGTTCTGCGTTATCTCATCATTCGCAAGGAAGCGTAAGAGAACGGAGGTCATGTCAATATGAACAAAGTGATTTTGATGGGACGGTTGGCAAGGGACCCTGAGGTAAGATATACCCAAGGAAACGAGCCCTTTGCCGTAGCCAGATACACTTTGGCGGTGAACCGCCGTTTCAAGCGTCAAGGCGAGCAAGATGCCGACTTTATCGGATGTGTTGCATTCGGTAAGGCAGGCGAATTTGCGGAGAAATACTTCAAAAAAGGACAGATGATCAGTATCGTCGGCAGAATCCAAGTCAGAAGCTGGGATGATAATGAGGGTAAAAAACGTTGGAGTACCGATGTGGTCGTAGAGGAGCAATACTTTGCGGAAAGCAAGGCTGCCTTTGAAAGCCATAGAGAAGCGGCGCCTGCCGCAGCAGCTCCCGCGCAAACTGCCCCTGCCGATGGGTTCTATCCCATTGACGAAAGCATGGAAGATGATGATCTGCCCTTCTAATATCGGAAAAGGAGGACTTCAACATGATTCAGAAAAAGCGTGGTCGTAGAAGAAAACGCATTTGCCAATGCTGCGCAGATAAAGTAACAACCATTGATTACAAGGACGTAAGCAAGCTGAGAAGATATGTTTCCGAAAGAGGCAAAATTCTTCCCAGAAGAATCACAGGCAACTGCGCAAAGCATCAGAGAGCGCTGACAACTGCTATCAAAAGAGCAAGACACGTATCTCTCATGCCCTATACACAGGACTAAGAATGAGAAAAGGACGGAAAAATCCGTCCTTTTTTTATTTTGCGTCTGTGAAAATCAAAGCACCGCCAATGCTGCCCCAAGACCGCATTTATCGGTTTACCATCAGCTTTTTCAGTGCCGTATGCAAATCGTCCAAGGTCAGGCGGTACATTTCAAAATCCTTGTGTATGATATCGTAGGTCTTTGCCCACCAGCCGCCCCAATAGGGTCGCTCCGACGGGTTCAGCCAAACGATATGGGGGTATTTTTCCTTAAACCGCCGCAACCACTCGATGCCGGGCACGCTGTCCCTGGCGCCATAGGAATAATAGCTCCCCTCCATCAGTTCGGAAGGATCCATCTGGGCGTCCCCGACGATGATGACCTTGTATTCACTGCTGATGTTTTGCAATATCCAATCGGTCTGTATGGCGGAGGCGGGACGCATTTGCGGGTCTTTGAATATCTTGGAATAAATGCAGTTATGGAAATAAAACACCTGTAAATCCTTGAAATGGTTGGATTTGCTGACTGCTTGGAATAATGCCGAGCACATTCTGCTGTAATAATCCATAGAGCCGCCGCTGTCCATCAGAAGCAGCACTTTGACGGTGTTTTTTCTGGGTTTATCGTAAACCACCTTGAGATTACCGGCATTATCGCAGGTTTCCCGAATGGTGCCGTCGATATCGAATTCTGTTTTTGCCGCGTCGGAGCGAGCGGAGAATTGCCGCAAGCGGCGAAACGCCACCTGAAATTGACGGGTATCCAGTGTATTATCCTGTCTGAAATCCCGAAATTTCCGTTCTCCTGCCACTTGAAAGGCACTGCGTCTTTTGCTCTCGCCGCCCACACGGATACCCTTGGAAATATCCCCGTTGTTGCCAAAGGGGGAGGCGCCGCGGGTGCCGATCCAGTAAGCGCCGCCGTTGTGCTGTTCCTTCTGCTCCTCCAGCCGCTCCAGAAACATTCGCTGTATCTCCTGCTCGGCTAAGCCGGCGTTGCGTAAGAGGGCGGCCTCGTCGTATTGCCCGTCGGTGTGGCGGTTGGGATTTTCCAGCCAATCCAGCAATTCCTGCGGCAATTCGTCCGTAAATTCCATATCCTTGAAATATTCCAGAAACGCCCCGTCAAACTTATCAAAATCTGCCTCGCTTTTGACCAATATGCCGCGGCAAAGGTAGTAAAATCCCGTGAAAGAGGAGCCGTGGAGCCCCTTATCCAGTGCTTCTATGAGGGACATCCATTCATTCAGCGAAACCTTCAGCCCCCTTGCCCGCAAAAGATAGAAAAATGAAGTAAACATACCATCACCCCATTATCTGTTTTTCATGTAGCGTTTCATGGTGTCCACGTCCTCATTCTTTTTCAGAAGAACGCCGGCAAAGGGTACGGTTTCCCGAATTTTATCCGGGTCAACGCCGCCCAGCACAAGGGCATGAATCCAGTCGATGACCTCGGAGGTACTGGGCTTTTTCTGAATGTTGTAAAGCCCGCGAATCCAGTAGAAGGTTTCCAATACCTGCTGTAAGAGATGTTCCTCCACATGGTCAAAATGCACTTTAATGATTTCCTCCATCTGTTCCTCGTCGGGGAATTCGATGTAATGGAAGATACAGCGGCGCAGGAAAGCATCGGGCAGTTCCTTTTCCGCATTGGAGGTGACGATTACAATGGGGCGTTGCTTTGCCTTGACGGTTTCCTTGGTTTCGGGGATATAGAACTCCATTTTATCCAATTCCCAGAGCAAATCGTTGGGGAATTCCAAATCGGCCTTATCGATTTCGTCAATGAGCAGAATAACCTGCTCCTCGCTGGAAAAGGCTTCCCCCAGCTTGCCCAGCTTGACGTATTTGCCGATATCGTCCACACCCTCGTTGCCGAATTGGCTGTCGTATAAACGCTGCACCACGTCATACACATACAGCCCGTCCTGTGCCTTTGTTGTGGATTTGATATTCCAGATAATCAGCTTTTTTCCCAAAGCCTGAGAAATGGCTTCCGCCAGCATGGTTTTGCCCGTACCCGGCTCGCCCTTGATGAGCAAAGGCTTTTGCAGGGCAATGGAAATATTGACAGAACGCATCAGCTCTTGGCTGGCCACATAGTCCTTACTGCCTTGAAATGTCTGTTCCATGGTTGTTCCACCTTTCGTTCATTTTGTTTCGCATACGAATGAAATGCAAGATACCCTTATTTTATGGGCAGTAGCCGGCCTTGTCAACCAAAAAAGACAGTCCTCATGAACAAAGACCTGCCGTCATAGACTAAACAGAAGGAGGGAGTGAAATGTTGAATGGAATTTGGGGCTTTTTCGTCATTGGCGGCATATTGACGGGGGCTTTTTTGGGACGAATGGATTTGGTGACACGGGCGGTCATCGGCGGAGGCAAAAGTGCCATGGAGCTGGTTTTTACCATGGCAGGCGTGGTGGCGGTGTGGTCGGGGATATTGAAAATAGCGGAGCGGGGCGGCATGATAGATGCTTTGGCCCATAAAATGAACCCGCTGATGGATTTTCTGTTCCCCACCGTACCCAGAGAGCATAAGGCAAGGCAGTACATAGCGGCGAATTTTGCGGCGAATTTTCTGGGATTGGGCTGGGCGGCAACGCCGGCAGGCTTAATGGCCATGAAGGAACTGCAAAAGCTGAATCGAGAAAAGGGGCGTGCCACCGGTGCCATGTGTATGTTTTTGACGGTGAATATGTCCTCTTTGCAGTTGGTTTCGGTGAATATACTGGCATACCGTGCGGAATACGGCTCGGCGGAGCCGGCGGAGATTGTAGGCGTTGGGATTGCCGCTACATTGATTACCACCCTGACGGGTATTCTGGCGGCGAAGCTGTTGGAGGGGAGGGATTGAAATGCGGATTTTGCTGACTGTATCGGATTTCATCATTCCCGTGACGGTGCTGGGCATTGTGGTATTCGGCTGTTTGCAGCGGGTGGATATTTACGAAATTTTTCTGGAGGGGGCAAAGGACGGGCTGAAAACCGTGGTGGATATCTTGCCTACCCTCATCGGCTTGATTATGGCGGTGGAGGTAGTGCGGGCAGGGGGTCTGCTGGATATGATGACAGGCATTTTACGCCCGGCGGCGGAAAAAATCGGCTTTCCGGCGGAGCTGGCGCCCTTGAGTCTGGTGCGGCTGGTATCCTCCTCGGCGGCAACGGGGCTTTTAACGGATATTTTTGCCAATTTCGGGGCAGATTCCTTTTTAGGACGAACAGCCTCTGTTATGATGAGCTGTACGGAAACGGTATTTTATACCATGAGCCTGTATTTCCTTTCGGTGGGGGTGCGGAAAACCCGCTATACCCTGCCCTGCGCCCTGTTGGCGAATATGGTGGGGGTGTTTGCCGCCGTTTGGCTGGTGCAGACGGTTTTTGGAAATTAGTTTGAAAAATTCTTCCGTGTCATGTATAATCAAAAAAGCGGCAAAAGTGTGGAGCCGGAAACAGAGCACCTTTGCCCATGGACAATAGGGAATTTTCTGATGAGCTGTGTCTGTCAACAGGCATGGCATAAGAAAGGAATATACCGATGAAAAAATGGTTAGGGGCGTTGGCGTGCCTGCTTCTGCTTTCTGCCTGCGGGCAGGAGGCGGAACAGGTTTTTCGCTTAACCACAGCAGAACAGGATTCTTATATGGACGCCATTGACGGCGTGATGGACGAGTTTTATTGGGAGTATGATAAAGGGAGCCTGACCTTCGGCGGGGCGATTGTGCCGGAGCAGGAGGGCAGCGAGAGATTGTTTGCCGCCTCTGCCGACAGCGGCTATTCTCTGAAGGGACATCAGGGTGAGCAGGCAGTTCTTGCGGAGGCAGACCTGCTCCATTATAACGGGGATACGGCAGGGCGCTTACAATGCTATTTCAGCAATGGGCGGCTCATTGGCGTGCTGTATCGGGGTGGTTACGACCATGGCTGTTATAGCCTGAAGGAGCGGAATCCCTTCCTTGCCGATGGGGGTTTTCAGCAGTATGAAGCGTCTGTGGACCAAAAGCCGGCCTTTGGGGAGGGCAATGGGCAGTTTTCTGCCGAGGGCTATCTTTCCAAGGGCACAGGGGAGCAGGGCGAGACGCTGACTGTTGCCATTGAGGACGGTAAGGCGGCAGTATATCGCTATCGAGGCGGCCTAAGCCGTACCCGTAATTTTTCCTACGGACAGGGCTTGGAGGCCACTTCTGCGGTGTTTCTCAGAGAAGATGGTGCAAGGCTGGCAGTATTGATTTCCAGCATTACGGAGCATGGAGAAGGGGAGAGTGAAAAGACATTCTCCCGTTCGGAGAAAATCATGCTTTATGATGATGGGCTGAATCCTGCCGGAGAACTCCCTCTGGAAAGCGAATTTTGTACGGCATTAGGGGCGGAGGACGGCAAGCTTTATCTGTTCATCAACCAAAATATGGATATTTATGAAGAAACGGAGGCAGGCTGGGCGAGAACCGGCAGCCGAAAGCTGCGGCATATGGTGACCCGGTTCCATATGACGGATTTGGACGGGGACGGACAGAAGGAATACCTTATGAGCGACGGTATGGATTTATACCTCTATCACCGTTTGGGCGAGAGCTTTCTGTTGCTTTGGAGCACCCATTTGGGGGTGGAAAATTTCTATGGCCCTCTTTGCAGCGGCGATTTGAACGGGGACGGCGTGAAGGAGGTTTATGCCTGCGATGTGACAGGCACCACCATTCGCTATCTTTTGACGGAGAAAGGTCTGCAAACGGCCAACGAGGATATTGATTACGGCCAGTGCATTTACCCCTGCGATTTTAATGCAGACGGGCGGGAGGATTATTGGCTGGTGCAGGATAACGAAAGCAGACAGGGGAAGCTGTATTTAGCGGAGGAATGATATGACGGAATCGGAACGGTATATGACGGAGGCCCTGCTGGAGGCGGAAAAAGCCCTGGCGGCGGGAGAAGTGCCCATTGGCGCCGTTATGGTGCGGGCGGGGGAGATTATCGCCCGTGGGCATAATTTGCGAAATACAGCCAAAAACCCCCTGCGTCATGCAGAAATTGATGTCATCGATGCCGCCGCCGCTATTGTGGGAGATTGGCGGCTGGAGGATTGTACCCTTTATGTTACGGTGGAGCCCTGCCCCATGTGTGCCGGCGCCATTGTGCAGGCACGGATACCGAAGGTGGTATTCGGCGCCAGAAACCCCAAGGCAGGCTGTTCCGGCTCTGTGCTGGATATCCTCCATGAATCCCGGCTGAACCATCAGGTGGAAACGGAGGAGGGGGTTTTGCAGGCGGAATGTGGGGAAATCATGAAACGATTTTTCCGCCGTTTCCGAAAAAATGCCACGCCCCCGCCATTGACAGAAGGGGAATAAAAGGCTATAATAATAGGGCTGTGATTACAGTATGATTTGTTTCTATATTTGTGAAAGCTTGCCCAAAACCATTTTGGGCAAATCAAAATCTCCGTGCTAGCCGGGGCGGTAGCGGTGCCCTGTACTCACAATCCGCTATAGTGAGGGTGATGCTCGCTTTCGACGTGGCGTCTTATGGTCTGCCCTTTGGAAGCGGCGATGATGTTCGGGTCTTACGCAACAGGAGCCTGTGAACCGTGTCAGGGTCGGAAGGCAGCAGCACTAAGCAGTCAACTTCTGTGTGTGGTAAGGGTGCCCGGGCGGAGCTGCGGAAGAAGGTAACGCATGGGGCAAAGCGGCAACAGCGGGTGCACGGACCCTTATATAAGAACCTTGGAATCCTCATGAGAA
This sequence comes from Anaerotignum sp., assembly GCA_017523325.1. Taxonomy (GTDB): domain Bacteria; phylum Bacillota; class Clostridia; order Lachnospirales; family Anaerotignaceae; genus Anaerotignum_A. The sequence goes on from JAFWWO010000053.1 coordinate 9,223, forward strand.
TGAGGATTTCTTTGCATAGGGCGAAAGCCCGTGATGGATAGCCGACGGATACGAATTTATGCACAGTGAATGTACCCCCGCAGGAAAGGAGGAATACCATGTCTTATACGGCGTTATACCGTAAATTTCGCCCTCGCACCTTTGCAAGTGTCATCGGGCAGGAGCATATTGTCAGAACCCTGAAAAATCAGATGAAAACGGGGCGGGTGTCCCATGCCTACCTGTTTTGCGGCACAAGGGGGACGGGGAAAACCTCCACGGCGAAAATATTTGCCCGTGCCATCAACTGCCTGCACCCCACAGCGGAGGGGGAGCCTTGTAATGAATGTGACGTTTGTCGGGATATTTTGCAGGGGCGGAGCGTGAATGTCATTGAAATTGATGCCGCCTCCAATAATAGCGTGGATAATGTCCGTGAAATTCGGGAGGAGGTCAAATACCCGCCGACCCAAGGGAAATTTAAGGTCTATATCATCGATGAGGTGCATATGCTTTCCAACAGCGCCTTTAACGCCCTGCTCAAGACGTTGGAGGAGCCGCCGGCTCATGTGATATTCATATTGGCGACGACGGACCCCCAAAAGGTACCTGCTACCATACTTTCCCGCTGCCAGCGGTTTGATTTTCACCGTATCACTACGGAGGAGATTGCCCAAACGCTGGAGGGGTATCTGCAGGAGGAAGGGCAGAGGGCCACGGCGGAGGCGGTGCGATATGTTGCCCGTTTGGGGGACGGTTCCATGCGGGATTCTTTGAGTATTTTGGACCAGTGCCTTGCTTTTTTCAGCGGGGAGGAGGTCACACTGGAGAAGGTGCTGGAGGTGACCGGTGCCGTTGACCGCAGGGTATTTTTTGAAATGACGGAGGCCATGGCACAAAAAGACGCCCAAAAAGCCATGACATTGGTACAGGAGATGATGCTTTCCGGCAGAGATGTGAAGCAGTTTGTGGGCGAAATGCTGGTGCATTTGCGCAATCTGCTGTTGGCAGCCACCATACCCGACCCCCGTGGAGTGCTGGATTTGTCGGCGGAGGATTTGGAACAGATGCAGGCGGCGGCAAAGCATATTTCTGCGGAGGAGCTGCTGGCACTCATCGGGCGGTTTTCCGCCTTGCAAAGTGAGCTGCGCTATGCCTCTAATGAACGGATTTTGCTGGAGGTAGAACTGATGAAGCTCTGCGCCCCGTGGTCGGAGGGGGATTTGACCTCTCTGGCGGCGAGATTGGGGGATTTGGAGCGAAAGGTGGCAGAGGGCGTGACCGTCACCGCAACACAGACCTCTGCGTCCAAGGAAAAGCCAAAGCCCAAGCGTAAGCCCCCTGCTTTGCCGGAGGATATGCAGAAAATCAAGGACGAATGGCCCATGCTGTGTGCCGATGTGACGTATCCCCCTTTGAGGGGCACATTGACAGGGGTAGAGGTTGGCTTTAAGGAAGATGAATTCCTTTATTTGGTCTGCGCCAACAGCTTTTTGGAGGATATGGTGAAAAATAAGCTGGAGGAAATCTCTGCCCTGCTGGAAAAGGCGGCAGGCAAAAGCTTTGCCCTGCGTACCATTACCAAAGAGGAGTATGAAAAATGGCGGGAGGCGGCATATGGCAAGGAAGAAGCCGCCGCAGAGAAAGAAGATGCGGAATTTGCCAGTCTTTTGGGCAGTTATATTCCCGATGCAGATGTGGAATGACCCTTGCCCCAAGGGCCGGTTTCGGATACAATAAAGAATAAGATATGAGAAATAGAGCATAAGGAGGATATGAGTATGGCAAAAGGTGGTTTTCCCGGCGGTATGGGCGGGATGAATATGAACAACCTCATGAAACAGGCGCAGAAAATGCAGAAGCAAATGCTGGAAAAGCAGGAAGAATTGGGTGCAAGAACACTGGAGATGACCAGCGGCGGCGGTGCCGTAAAGGTTGTGATTACGGGGAAGAAGGAAATTCAGGAATTGAAAATCAACCCCGATGTGGTGGACCCCGATGATGTGGAAATGCTGGAAGATTTGATACTTTCCGCTGTCAATGAAGCCATTCGTCAGGTGGAGGAAATGTATAATAACGAAATGGGAAAAATGACCGGCGGCATGAACGGTCTGTTCTGATGAGAGGGATAGCATGAATTATTACGGAAACCCGATGACAAAACTCATCGAGGAATTGGCGGCATTGCCGGGCATCGGCGGGAAATCCGCCCAAAGGCTGGCGTTTCATATCATTCAAATGCCCAAGGAAAAGGTGGAGGCCCTTTCTGCCGCCATTTTAGAGGCGAAGGAGAATGTGCGCTATTGCTCCGTCTGCTGTAATTTGACGGAGGAGGAGGTTTGCCCCGTCTGTGCCAATCCCAAGCGGAATCATAAGACCATTATGGTGGTGGAGGACCCCAGAGATATGGCGGCCTATGAACGGACGAAGGAATTTCATGGCGTGTATCATGTGCTTCACGGTGCCATTTCCCCCATGACCGGCGTGACCCCGCAGGATATTCATATACGGGAGCTGGTTAGCCGTATGGACGACTCTGTGGAGGAGGTTATCCTTGCCACCAACCCCAATGTGGAGGGGGAGGCAACGGCCATGTATATTGCCCGTCTGCTGAAGCCTTTGGGCGTAAAGGTAACCCGTATTGCCAATGGCGTGCCTGTGGGGGGCGATTTGGAATATGTGGACGAAATTACGCTTTCCCGTGCCTTGGAGGGCAGACGGGAGCTATAAATAGCAAGAAAGAAAGCCACACAGCGAAGCTGTGTGGCTTTCTTTGAAAACGGGTTTTCGCCGCAGGTGCCATTTATTTCTTCTTCAAAGGCGAAAAAGCGAATGCCCAATGGGGCAATACCAATATCAATAACGACCCGATGCCGATGGCGCCTGCCAGCTGAAATATGCTTAAGGCGTTGGAGTAGGTTTCCAAGATTTGCCCGTTGATGGCGGAGGTCATGGTCTGATAGACTGCTGTTCCCGGCACCAAGGGCAGTATGCCGGGAATATGATAGAGTATGGAGGGTGCCTCTCGTCGGTAGGCAAGAAAGCGGGCGGCTGCCGTCACTGCCATGGTAGCCATGAGGGTGGCGATGGCAGCGTTTTCGTTTTGTATGTATAGGAGCCTGTAAACGAACCAGCCCCAAAAGCCGTTAAGCCCGCAGTAAAGGAGCTCTTTTCTGGGGGCGTTGCAGATGATGCCGTAGGCCACACAGGCGAATAAAGCGCAAAGGGATTGTACGAAGATATTTTGTAGTGCAAGCTGCATGAAATCTCCTCCTTGGGGTTATAGAATGGACAATAGCAGGCTGAGTGCCAGTGCAACGCCGCCGGCGATGGCGCAGGCCACCAGAAACGCCTCCACCAGCTTGGAATTGCCGCTGATGAAATTCCCCTCCAAAAGGTCACGGATGGCCTTTGTCATGGTCAGCCCCGGCAAAAGGGGCATGATACTGCCGATGATAATCATACCCATCTGGGATTGGGGCAGTATTTTATGGAACAGGCAGGCGAAAGTGCCGCTCAAAAGGCCGCCGATAAAAGAGGTAAAGAAATAAGGCGCCTTTGTTTTGCTGACGGCTAAAACCATCATGCCCAACAGCATACCGATGAAAAATGCGGCGATACCGTCCAAAAGAGTGCCGCTGTAAATCAGGGAGAAGCCGCAGGCGGTCACGCCATAGGCAATGATGCGGGCTTTTGCCGAAAAGCTGGAGGCCTGATGGATTTCTTCTAAACGCTCTGTGGCCTCTGCCAGCGTAATTTCCCCTGCCACAAAGGAGCGGGACATGGCATTGACGGCACAAATCTTCTCAAAATTCACGGAGCGGTCTTTCACGGCTCGTGCCATGGAAAGAGGGCCCTTGCTTTCCCTGGGCAGTGTGACGATAAGCATGGTGGATAGGGCCAGTGCCTCTATTTTTTCCCGTCCCGTCACGGAGAGCATACGCAGCATGGTATCCTGCACACGGTAGGTTTCCGCGCCGGATTTGAGCATAATTTCCCCGGCGTCCAGCGCCAGATTTAATAATTGGGTATCGTAGTCCATTTGTTTGGCTTCCTTTCTTGAAAGATGCTTCTGCTATTCAGTGTAGCAATTTTGCCGAAAAAGTAAAGAGTTAATGCGGAGAATGGGCTGTTTTTTAGGAGCGTGTATGAGATTTTATGCAGGGGAGCGTGAGAAAATGTTTCTAAACGGTTTACAGTCTGCCGGTTTTGTACTATAATAACGGTAATTTCATAATTTCGGTAAGCTGGGGGTGCCGCAGATGCGGCTGAGAGGAGCAATCCAACCCTTTGAACTTGATGTGGTTAGTACCAACGGAGGGAAGCGAACTTATGAGCCATATGCCTTTCCTTCGGGGAAGGCTTTTTTGATAGGAGGAGAAGCATGAAGTTGACAGACAGGTTATACGAAGCGGCACAGGAAATCTGGCAGGGCTATTTGACGCAGCCTTTTGTAAAGGAACTGGGAGAGGGCACGTTACGAGAGGATCGGTTCCGTTTTTATATGATACAGGACTATCGGTATCTGTTGCAGTATGCCAAAGTGTTTGCTCTGGGCGTGGTCAAAAGCGAAGAGGAAGGGCTGATGCATCGGTTCGCCAACATGGTTCATGAAACATTGGACGGCGAGATGAAAATACATAAAGCCTATATGGCACGGCTGGGCATTTCTCCGGAGGAGGTGGCGGCAACCAAGACGGCCCTTGCCAACCAATCCTATACCTCTTATATGCTGGAGGAGGCCTATAAAGGCGGCGTATTGGAGATTTTGGTGGCGGTGCTTTCCTGTGCCTGGAGCTATCAGATGATAGGGGAGCATCATAAAACCATACCCGGCGCATTGGAACACCCCCTTTACGGCGAATGGGTGCAGGGCTATTCCGGTGAGGAATATTGTCGGAATACGGAGGAAATCATAGATTTGGTCAATGCTTACGGACAGAACCTTTCGCCGGAGCGGGAGGCCCATTTGATAGAGATTTTTGTGAATTGCAGTCGATATGAGCAATATTTTTGGGATATGGCTTATGATATGTCCATGTAAGCCCAAAGGAGAGAAAAAACGTATGCTGGAGTTTAGAAATATTTCCTTCCGTTATACGCAGGACGAAAGCCCCATGATGGAAAATCTGTCTTTTTTGGTAGAGGCGGGAGCCTTTGTTTCTGTCATTGGTGCCAGCGGTTGCGGGAAAAGCACCATTTTCCGCCTGATTAACGGCTTGGAAACCCCCGATACGGGAGAGATTCTTGTGGACGGCAAGCCCATTTCCGCCCTCAAGCAATATAGTGCCTTTATGCCCCAGAAGGATTTGCTGTTTCCGTGGCGGTCTATTGAAAAAAATATTTGTCTGCCCATGGAATTGCAGGGCGTGCCCATGGCGGAACAGACCCGCCGCTGTCAACAGGTATTGGAGCAGGTGGGGCTTTCGGGCTATGGCAAAAAATACCCCAAGGACCTGTCCGGCGGCATGAAGCAGAGGGTGGCCTTTGCCCGTACCCTTCTTTCCGGTGCGGATATGCTCTTATTGGACGAACCCTTTTCCGCGCTGGATTATCTCACACGGGTGGAGATGCAGGAATGGCTTCTCCATCAGTGGGAAAGCACCGGAAAGACCATATTATTCATCACCCATGATGTAGAGGAGGCGGTATTCCTCTCCAAAACCATTTTCGTCATACAGGAAAGACCCTTTTCCGCTATGGAGCAGGTGGAAGTGCCTTTGGGTTATCCCCGTAACCGCAGTGATTTGAAGCGGCAGGAGGTTGTGGAGCTCAAGGAGCAGCTCATCGGCAGGCTGAGAAAGGGGGTCAACCTATGAAAAAGCATATCCCTGCGGCTATGGTGACGCTTTTTCTGCTGATGCTGTGGCAGGGAGCGGCCATGGGCGTGAATGCGGCGTATATCCTGCCCTCTCCCGTGCAGATTTTGCGGCGGTTGTGGGAGCTGAGAGTGCCGCTGTTTACGGTGCATTTGCCGGCCACCATGGGCGTGACGGCACTGGGTCTGCTGATTTCTGTGGCATTGGGGCTGTTGTTGGCTGTGTCTATGGATTGGAATGAGGGGCTGGAAAAGGCGCTGTACCCCGTCATTGTTGCCTCCCAGACCATACCCACCACCGCCATTGCCCCCCTGTTTATACTTTGGTTCGGCTATGGCATTTGGAGTAAGGTGCTGGTGACCATATTGATGACATTTTTCCCCATTGCCATTACGGTGTTTGACGGCCTGAAGGGGACGAAACGGGAAATGGAGGAACTGCTTTTGACCTATGGCGCCACGAAAAAGGATATTTTCCTAAAACTGAAATTACCCACGGCGTTGCCCCATTTCTTTTCCGCCATAAAAATGTCCGTGCCGCTCAGTGTCATTGGTGCGGCCATTGCGGAGTGGCTGGGGGCGCAAAAAGGTCTGGGGTATTTCAGCAAAAGAATGATGACCCAACTGGACGGTGCAGGGGTATTTGCCCCGGTGGTATTGCTGTCCCTTGTGGCTATGGTGACGGTGGGCATCATTACTGTGATAGAAAAAAGAGTGATACGATGGAGAAAGGAGCTATAAGATGAAAAAAACATTGGCAATGCTTTTGGCAGGCCTACTGGCATTTACGGCGGCAGGCTGCGGCAATACAACAGAAAAGGATACGGCTTTGGAGGATTTTCATATTGTTTTGGATTGGTATCCCAATGCCATTCATTCCTTCCTGTATGCGGCGCAGGAAAAGGGATATTTTGCAGAGGAGGGGCTGAATTTGGTCATAGATTTTCCTGCCAACCCCAACGATGGCATTTCCCTGCCGGCGGCGGGCAAGGCGGATATCGGTATGTATTATTTGCAGGACGCCATATTGACCGCTGTGGAGGAGAATGTGCCTGTTGTTTCCGTGGGCGCTGTGACCCAAAGTTCTCTGAATGTGGTGATTTCCCTGAAGGAAAAGGGGATTGCAGGGCCGAAGGATTTGGCGGGCAAAAAAATAGGCTATGCGGGAACGGTACTGTCTGAGGAGCAGATTGTTTCCATGCTGGAGCACGAGGGGCTTTCCGCCGATGCCTGTGAATTTGTAGATGTGGGGTTTGATTTATTGACAGCCACCACCACAGGGCAGGTAGATGCTACCATCGGCAATATGGTCAACCACGAAGTGCCTCAGTTGGAGGAGGAGGGCTTCGATATCCATTATTTCTACCCTGTGGATTTTGGCGTACCTCAGTATTATGAGCTGGTATTTTTGGCAGGGAAGAACGCCGTGGAGAACAATCCCGAAAAAATACGGAAATTCCTGCGGGCGAGCCAACGGGGCTTTGATTTTATGAAGGAAAACCCCGAGGAGGCTCTGCAAATCCTTCTGGAGCATCAGAATGCGGAAAATTTCCCTCTTTCTGAAACAGTGGAACGGCAGAGCATGGAAATCCTTCTGCCCGCCATGGAAACGGCAGATGCGCCCTTCCTGCATCAGGAGGCGAGCCTGTGGCAGGAGAATGCCGATTGGATGGCAGAACGGGGCATTTTGCAGAAACGGGCGAATGTGGCGGAATTGATGGTCAATTTATTGGAGGAGTAAGGAGCGGTCTTTGTACCGGCTGAAAAACCCCCTATTGCATGGTTTTTGCAGTAGGGGGTTTTTGCATCAGTCAAATTCCAGAATTTTGTGGGGCGGGATTTCCAGCACTTTCGCAATGCGAAAAAGAACATCGAACGAAAAAGATTGATAGATATTTGGAGCCTCAATTTGTCCGATATAGCTAATACTTAAGCCGGATAATTCGGCTAACGCTTCCTGCGTTAAATTTTTGTATTTTCTATAATAGGCGATTTTCAGACCCATCTTAATATAATTATCCCGAAATTCAGCTTTCATAATAAGACACTTCCTTTTGTCAAAGTATAATGGTTGCTGTGGGGAATTTTTATCAATCATACATTTATAATTACTTACTATATGTCAATATAATTTGTGTAATAGTGAAAATATATATTCTATTCATGAAAGAAAGTATGCTTCTGGATTGTATTTAGAATCACGATAACATTCCGAACAGTTGATATGCTATATACTATTTCTAAAAAAATATTCACAAATCGTAAATAAATATATTGCATTTCTGAAAGATTTCTGTTATAATGCAAGAAAAAGCGCAGGAATATGAAGGAGGGATACCATGTCTGACTTTGGTAAAAATCTTCGCAAATTGCGAAAAGAGAGAGGAATTACTCAGGAAAAGCTGGCAGCGGTTTTGCATTATGGCTATACCGCCATCACCAATTATGAAAGCGGGCGGAATGAGCCCTGTCTGGATGATTTGATTCGCATTGCCGATTATTTCGACGTTTCTCTGGATACCCTGTTAGGGCGGGAAAGACCCAATGGCAGGCGGTATCACGGCATCTGGTATTTTATATTTGAGGAGGATTGAAAATACTGCAAATTTGCAGTATTTTTTTATTTTCAAATGCAGAAAAAACTGGTATTATGGACAGTAGAAAGATTTCAGATGAGAACTAAAGGAGGAATGAACAATGGCAACACCGCATATTTCCGCAAAAGAGGGCGAATTCGCCAAAACCGTATTGATGCCCGGCGACCCGCTCCGTGCGAAATTTATTGCAGAAACATTTTTGGAAAACCCCGTTTTGGTCAATAACGTGCGGGGAATACAGGGCTATACCGGCACCTATAAAGGAACCAGGGTTTCCGTCATGGCAAGTGGCATGGGGATTCCCTCCATTGGTATATACAGCTATGAGCTGTACTCTTTTTATGGGGTGGAAAATATCATTCGTATCGGCTCGGCAGGGGCATTGAGTGAAAAGCTGAAGCTGCGGGATATTGTGGCGGGCATCGGCGCCAATACCAACTCCAATTTTGCCCATCAGTATGGCTTGCCGGGGATGATTGCGCCTACGGCGGATTATGAATTGCTTTCCACGGCGGTATCGGCGGCGGAGGGCTTGGGCATTGATTTGAAAGTCGGCAATTTGCTTTCTTCCGATGTCTTTTATGATGATGCAGGGCTTGATGCTTCCGCAAAATGGGGCAAAATGGGCACATTAGCGGTGGAAATGGAGGCGGCAGGACTGTACTTGACGGCGATGCGGCTGGGCAAACGGGCGTTGGCACTGGTGACCATTTCCGACCATATCCTGACGGGGGAGGAAACCACATCGGAAGAACGGCAGACGACTTTCACCCAGATGATGGAAATTGCATTGGAAACAGCAATTCAGATGGACAGTAAATAAAACATAATTCAGGGGTATCGGGAGGATACCCCTTTTTTCTTTGAGTGCCATTGGAAAACGTTGACAAATCAAGGTTTTTTTGATAAAATAACTTGTCATTTGTTTGCATTTGTTTACTCCATTGTCCCTGTTTTGCAGGGGGAATGTGTTGGATAAAAGCCTTTTCGGCAAATCGAAAAGGAATTAAATGAGGAGGTTTTAGATATGGCAGGAACAATTTCCAGAGGGATTAAGGCACCCATTATCCGTCAGGGCGACGATATTGTAAAAATCGTTGTGGATTCTGTGCTGACGGCGGCGAAGGAGGACGGCTTTCAGCTGCAGGAGAGAGATGTCATTTGCGTAACAGAGGCGGTTGTGGCCCGTGCAGACGGCAATTATGCCTCTACGGAGGATATTGCGGCAGACGTCAAGGCAAAGCTGGGCGGCGAAACCGTAGGGGTTGTGTTCCCCATTCTCAGCAGAAACCGTTTTGCCATTTGCCTGCGGGGGATTGCTAAGGGCGCGAAAAAGGTAGTGCTGATGCTGAGCTACCCCTCCGATGAGGTGGGAAATCACCTGTTTGATATGGATGTGCTGGACGATAGCGGTGTCAACCCCTATTCCGATGTGCTGACATTGGCGGAGTATCGGAAGGCTTTCGGCTCCGTAAAACACCCGTTTACCGGCGTGGATTATGTAGAATATTATAAAGGTCTGATTGAAGAGGAGGGTGCAGAGGCGGAGATTATTTTTGCCAATCACCCGGAGGCCATTGTAAAATTTGCAAAAAATGTGCTGTGCTGTGATATTCATACGAGAGAACGCTCCAAACGCCGTATTACGCAGGCGGGTGCGGAAAAGGTACTGACATTGGCGGATATTTTGAACGCACCTGTAAAGGGCAGTGGGTATAATGGGTCCTATGGCCTTTTGGGCTCCAATAAGGCAACGGAAACCACTGTAAAGCTGTTCCCGAAGAACGCCCAAGAGGTGGCGGAAAAGATACAGCAGGAAATCCTTGCCCGTACCGGCGTGAAAGTAGAGGCGATGATTTACGGCGATGGCGCCTTTAAGGACCCTGTGGGTAAAATTTGGGAGCTGGCGGACCCTGTGGTAGGCGCCGGTTTTACAGAGGGCTTAAATGGTCTGCCCAATGAGTTAAAGCTGAAATACTTGGCGGATAATGATTTTGCGAATTTGAGCGGTGAAGCGTTGGCGGAGGCCATTCGTCAGCGTATCAAAGAGAAGGAGCAGGATTTGAAGGGGCAGATGGTGTCCGAGGGAACGACCCCCCGCCGCCTGACAGACCTGATTGGGTCCCTGTGCGATTTGACCAGCGGCAGCGGCGATAAGGGTACGCCCATTGTATTGGTGCAAAATTATTTCAATAACTACGCGAATTAAAACCTTGGGGGCAACGCCCCCAAGGTTTTCATCTTGAAAGGAGAAATAGAATGTATCCCGTTGTAACACTGAAAAAAGGCGAAGGCCGTATGCTGAAAGCCGGCGGTCTTTGGGTATTCGATAATGAAATTGCCGCTGTGGCGGAGGGGGTAGAAAACGGCGGCTTGGTTTTCGTGGAGGACTTTGACGGCTACCCCATGGGCACAGGCTTTTATAATGCCCAATCCAAAATCACCGTTCGTATGCTGAGCCGCAGAAAGCATACCGTCATTGACGAGGATTTCCTGCGGGAGCGGGTCAACGCCGCATGGGAGTATCGGAAGCGGACGGTAGATACTTCCTCCTGTCGGGTGATATTTGGTGAGGCAGATTTCCTGCCCGGCTTGGTGGTGGATAAATTCGCCGATGTATTGGTGGTGCAGTCCTTGGCGCTGGGCATTGACCGTATGAAAGAAACCATATTGCGGCTTTTGACGGAGCGGCTGGAGGCGGACGGCATTGTCCTTCGAGGGATTTATGAGCGTAGTGACGCCAAGGTGCGCCGGCAGGAGGGCATGGAGCCGAAAAAGGGATTTTTGTCCGCCCCTTTTGATACGAAGGTGGAAATTGTGGAAAACGGCGTAAAATACATGGTAGATGTGGAGGAGGGGCAGAAAACCGGGTTTTTCCTCGACCAGAAATATAACCGTGCCGCTATCCATGGTCTGTGTCAGGGGGCGGACGTGTTGGATTGTTTTACCCATACAGGCTCTTTTGCCTTGAATGCAGGGATAGCCGGTGCCAAAAGCGTATTGGGTGTGGACGCTTCTCGGCTGGCCGTGGAACAGGCTGCCCAAAACGCACGGCTCAACGGCTTGCAGGATGTGGTGCAGTTCCAATGCGAGGACGTGTTTGCACTGTTGCCCCGTCTGGAGGCAGAGGGCAAAAAATACGATGTGATTATACTGGATCCGCCTGCCTTCACCAAGTCCAGAAGCTCTGTGAAAAATGCGGTCAAAGGCTATCGAGAAATCAACCTGCGGGCCATGAAGCTGTTGAAGGACGGCGGCTTTTTGGCGACTTGTTCCTGTTCCCATTTCATGACCTATGAGCTGTTCACCCAAACCATCGGGCAGGCGGCGAAAAACGTCCATAAACGCCTGCGGCAGGTGGAATACCGCACCCAAGCACCCGACCACCCCATACTTTGGGCGGCAGATGAGTCCTATTATTTGAAGTTCTATATTTTTCAGGTGTGCGACCAGCCGTAAAAATTTTTCAGGCATGATAAAAGAGGAGAAAGCCATAGCTTGCTCCTCTTTTTTTGCAATATGGTTAAACGACGATGTAGCCTGCATCCGCTAGCAGGCGGAGGGCTTTTTCGTAGTTTTCCTCTTTGACCAGAATATAATCTGTATTGTAAGTAGATACGGCAAATATGCCGATTTGATTCTCTGCAAGAATGGCGGAAAGCTTGGATAATATCCCAATCAATGAAAAATCCAGCACACCCTGTATGCGAAAGCCTTTCCAGCCGTCCTCCCGCTCTGTGGTATGGGCGGGGGCATCCGCAGTGATGCAGACCAGAGAGAGTTCTTCGTCGGTCTTGCCTATGAAATAAAAATCCTTGCTCAAATCAATATCCGCCACGGATTTGACCTTGCAAACCGTCAGGTCATGGGCGATTTTCTTTAATTCCATACCATCATCCTTTCAAAATATTTTTTTATCATATCAGCTGCCGTTTCGATGGGTTTTCTCGTCAAAGTGCCGCTTGCATCGGTGCAGTGCCGCCTTTCCTCATAAAAACCCATCGGATTGCTCTTTGGCAGGTAGCCCGATGCTTTTTATACGGCTTTTTGCAGATGAGGCATATAATTGAGCAATACCCGAATGACAAGAATTTCCACAACCCCCATACCCAAGGCCTGCAAAGTGCGGGCAGGCAGCAGCGTTAAAAAGGGGACGCCGTAAAGCATGGAAATCCACAGAGAATTGAGCAGCACCGTACCGCCCAGTTCCGTTAGAATCACGGCGGGGAAAATCCCTTTTTTGCCATGGAAAGGGGCGTATGTTCTGCCATCGGGCTTTTTATAGAGGAAAAGACCGTAGCAGATACCCACCAAAAGGGCGGTGAAAGAAAAGCCGGGGAAATACGGACCGATGGGGAACAGTGTCGCTCCTACCACATCGCCTAAAGCGGCGACGACACCGGCGGCAACGGGCCCCAACAGCATTGCCGTCAGCACCACGGGTACAAAGGCGAAGCCGATTTTCAAATTCCATAACGAAATGGAAAGGAAACGGGAAAGCACCACATGGGCCGCCACCATCATTGCCATCAGCACCAGCTGACGGGTGGAAATGTATTTGTTTTCTGCCATAAAAAAACCTCCGTTTCTGGCGGAAAGGGAGGATAAGCCCCCCTCTATCATAGACAACGCAAATACGCCTGCATAGCAGTTTTGGCTGTAAATCATAAAGAGGGCAATCTTCATTATGGAAAACAGCGGGATGCGGGTTTTGTATCGCAAGGGGAACCCTTTTCGTTCCTATGGCAACTCCCCGTCCACAGGACACTTTACGCACAAAGCCCTACTCTGTATTTGCACAGGAATCCATTTTCCTGCGATTTTATTGTAGCATGGTTTGTCCCTGCTGTAAAGAGGGCTTAGAGCAAACGTCTGCCATTTCTGCCGCTCTGATTGGAAGAGGTGCAATTTTCTCGGTTTTCCTTCATTCTGTTTTTGAAATGCAATTCGTTTTTCCTATATCGCTCCGTCCGGTAAAAAGTAAATCCTTTCCTGCTGTTGGGCGGTCAGCTGATTCCATATAGGGAAACATTCCGTAAAATCCATGAGGTGCACCTGCCCTCACTTATTTTTGGGGCACAAAGGCTCGTAAAAACTGATATTTGGAGTCAAAAGCACCGGCAAGGAGAATTTTATCGGCGCCTACGCCGTATTCTTTTGTCAGTTTGCCGAAAAGACGGTCGCTTTCCATAAAGCCGCCCTCCAGAAAGCAGAAGCAGGCGGCAAAAGCCCCTTCGCCGATGCGGTGGAAGTCCTTTTCCTCCAGAGAAACGATTTTGCTTTCCGTGTCAGGGTTCAGCTTTTCCACCAGCTCTGCCAGCTCAAAATCCAGATGTAAAAAGCCTTGGGAGGCGTAATACATGGCGGTGATAAAATCCACCAAATCCCCTTCTGCGGCAAAAGCCAGCGTATAGGGTGCAGGGCGGGGGAAATCCCCCACAGTACAGGAAAACCAAGGTGCCATAGGCGCCAGAAAGGACGGGGCGTAGAGTTTTTTGGTCAGTACATCAGCGGTATTGACGGCAAATACCAGTGTGTTCCCCGTGGAAGTGTTTCGCAGGGGGAGCTTACGCTTTTTTAATGCGGCAATCAATGTATCGGAAGCACCAAACAGGCGGATGCCATCGGCATGGAAACCAAGCATACGATTCTCTCCTTTTTCTGAAAATGTGGGTTTTCTGTGAATACTTTATCATATCGGAAACAGCCTTGCAAGGAGGGAGGAATATTCTTTGAAAACAGCGGGGAAACCGCCGGAGTACCGACAAAAAAGTTGACAGCCCTTTATGGGAATTGCTATAATGAAAAATGGCGTATTTATCTTATTTTGAGATGATTGGAGAGAGCAGAAACAGGAGGCGTTTGTAATATGCTGGAATTAAAGAATATCTGTTTTTCCGCAGATGGAAAGCAGATTTTGAACAATATCAATCTGGTGATTGATGATGCAAAATTCATCGTCATCACCGGACCCAACGGCAGCGGGAAATCCACATTGGCAAAAATCATTGCAGGGATTGAACAGCCGGATAGCGGGCAGATTTTATTAGATGGACAGGATATTACCCAATGGGGTATTACGGAGCGGGCCAAGGCAGGCATCAGCTTTGCCTTCCAACAGCCGGTGCGTTTTAAGGGCGTTACGGTGAAGGATTTGGTGACCCTTGCCAGCGGGCAGGATTTGAGTACGGCCGCCGCCTGCGAATACCTTTCGGAGGTAGGGCTTTGCGCGAAGGATTATATCGACCGCGAGGTCAACAGCAGTCTTTCCGGCGGGGAGTTAAAGCGTATCGAAATTGCCACGGTTATGGCGAGAAAAACAAAGCTGACACTGTTCGATGAGCCGGAGGCGGGCATCGACCTTTGGAGCTTCAAAAATTTGATTGATGTGTTTGAAAAAATGCACAAGGAAATCCACGGTTCCATTCTGATTATTTCCCATCAGGAGCGGATATTGAATATTGCCGATCAGGTGGTTGTGATCAATGCGGGGCAGGTGGCACAGGTAGGAACCAAGGACGAGGTGCTGCCCGGGCTGTTCGGCGTGGATACGGGTTGCAGATATATGCAGGGAGGAAATGAATAATGCTCAATGATGTCATCAAGAGCCTTCTTGCGGAGGTTTCGGGTATGGAGGAAATCCCCCTGAACGGGGCGTTTAATATCCGGAATAACGGCCAAAGCGAAGGCAGAAATTCAACGGAAACCATTCAAATCGTCCCCAAAGAAGGGGGCAGCGGCATTGATATTTATATTAAGCCGGGTACAAAAAATGAAAGCGTGCATATCCCTGCCCTGATTACGGAAGCGGGGGTCAATGATTTGGTATATAACGATTTTCATATTGGCGAGGACGCAGATGTCACCATTGTGGCAGGCTGTGGGATTCATAACTGCGGCGGGGAGGATTCCGTTCATTCGGGTATCCATCGCTTCTTTGTGGGCAAAAATGCCAAAGTGAAATATGTGGAAAAGCATATCGGCGAGGGGGACGGCAACGGCAAACGTATCATTAACCCCCAGACCCATGTGGAGGCGGAGGAAAACAGCTATGTGGAGATGGATACTGTCCAGCTGAAGGGCGTAGACTCCACCAAGCGTGTTTCCAGCGCTGTTTTGGCGGAGGGTGCAACGCTGATTATCAAGGAAAAAATCATGACCCATGGTCAGCAGTATGCGGAAACCTCTTTTGATGTGGATTTGAACGGCAAGGGCAGTAGCGCCCAGTTGATTTCCCGTTCCGTAGCCAGAGATCAGTCCCGCCAGTTGTTCCGCTCGAAGCTGTCGGGGAATACGGAATGTTATGGCCATTCCGAGTGTGATGCCATTATTATGGACGAGGGCGTGGTAGCGGCGGAGCCGGAAATTGTGGCCCATAATGTAGATGCGACGCTGATTCATGAAGCGGCTATCGGTAAAATCGCCGGTGATCAGCTGGTGAAGCTGATGACCCTCGGCTTAACGGAGAAAGAAGCGGAAGCGCAAATCATCAATGGGTTCTTGAAGTAATGACCCAAAAGGAGATGGGGTAATGAGTGGTACAGTGAAAAGTGAGGTCATCAGTTGGGTAAAAACCATTGTGCTGGCGGCGGTTTTGGCAGGGCTTGTCAATTCTTTCATTATTGTCAATGCACAGGTGCCCACAGGCTCTATGGAAAATACCATTATGACGGGAGATCGCATTGTTGCATTGCGGACATCTTATTGGTTCGATTCCCCCCAACGGGGCGATGTGGTGATTTTCCATTTCCCTGACGATCCCACAGGAAAGACATTGTATGTCAAGCGCGTCATCGGCGTACCGGGGGATACGGTACAGGTGCGGGACGGACAGGTGTTGCTTAACGGGCAAGTGCAGGAGGAGCCCTATATTCGGGAGGTTACACGGGGAGAGTATGGTCCCTATGTGGTGCCGGAGGGCTGCTATTTCATGATGGGAGATAACCGCAATTCCTCGCTGGACTCTCGTTTTTGGGAGAATAAATTTGTAGAGAAAGATCAGATACTGGGTAAAGTTGTGATGCGGTATTATCAAGGTGTAAAGCGGATTTCCTGATGGGAGGGTGCAGTATGAAAACAAAGGATAAGTTCATTGTGGTACTTTTGATTGCATTGGCATTGGCTTTGCTCATTGGCGGGCGTATGAGAGCCAATCATCAGGAATTTACGAAAGAAAAATGGGAAAACTATACGGGAAACAGCCGTCAGCTGATACTGGACAGCTTTGTAGACCGGACGACTGTAAAGGGCTTAACGAAGGACGGCGTGAAGGAGCTGCTGGGCGAGCCGGACGAGGAAACGGAGAATTTTATGACCTATTTCTTAGGCATGCCCCGGGGCTTTTTCGGCACAAAGGCAGAGGGTGAGGACGAATACCTCCTCTTTACCTTTACGGACGAAAAGGTAAGCAAATTGGAAAAACTGGGGCAATCCTTCCTGCCCAAGGAAAGCAAATTCCGCGAAATTCCCCAAGTAGGGGAAGGAGATGTCCTTTATCCGGAAGGAAAAGGAGGCGACCAATGATGAAATGCCCCTTTTGTCAGGCAGAGATGTCGGAGGGTGTGCTGCACGCAGGCAGCAGATATATCCAATGGAAAACGGTGGAGAAGGAAACAGGCAGAAAGCAGGAATATCTTTTGGCGAAAAGCTATATGGGCGGTGTAAAAATGGAAGGGCATCTTTGCCCCTATTGCCGTAAGCTGGTTCTGGATTTACCGGATATGGAAGGCTGAGAAAAGACCTCAATGTGAGGTCTTTTTTTCGTTGTCAAATGGTATAAAAACCGTATTTTGCAGGAAAAATAGAATGATTGGAGGAAAATTTTACTCGTTTTGCGGTTTCCTCTTGACAGAGAGAAATCGATTGTGTAAAATTGATTTAATCAATCGAGCAAAATTAAATTGTATAAAATCAGGAGGCGATGAAAATGACAATTTATGACTTCAAAGTAAAAACCATGGACGGCAGAGAGGTGGACTTGGGGGAATACCGCGGCAAGGTGCTTTTGGTGGTCAATACGGCGACAGGCTGCGGCTTTACCCCTCAGTATGATGAATTGCAGGAGATTTATGATGCCCACCATAAGGACGGGCTGGAAATTCTGGATTTCCCCTGCAACCAGTTCGGCCATCAGGCACCGGGCAGTGACGAGGAAATTCATACCTTCTGTACCGGCAAATTCGGCATTACATTTTCCCAGTTCTCCAAGGTGGACGTCAATGGGGAGAACGCCATTCCCCTGTATCGATGGCTGACGGAAAATACCACCTTTGCGGGGTTTGATAAAAACCCCATGGGGCTGATGCTGGGGCAGATGCTGAAAAAAGAGGATAAGAATTATGCCGACAGCAGCTCCATCAAATGGAATTTCACCAAATTCCTCATTGATAGAGAGGGCAATATTGTGGCAAGATTTGAACCCATGACCTCTTTGAAAAAGGTACGGGCGAAAATAGAGGAAGTGCTGTAATGGCAGAGGAGGCGAAGGAAATGAACATAGCCGTGCGTTACTTCACAAGGTCGGGGAATACCCAAAAGCTGGCAAAGGCCATCGGCGATGCCGTAGGCGTGGAGGCGAAGGCGGTTTCCGTGCCGCTGGAGGAGCATACGGAAGTCCTTTTTTTGGGCAGTTCCGTTTATGCCGCCGGCGTGGATGATGCAGTGAAGCGTTTTATTGCGGAAAATAAAGAAAAAATCGGGAAAATCTATAATTTCAGTACGGCGGCTCTGGCTGCGTCCACCTATAAGCAGGTGGAAAAGCTGGCGAAGGAACACGGCGTAGCCATGGCGGCGGAGGAATTTCATTGCAGAGGTTCTTTTGCCTTTATGCATCGGGGCAGACCCAATGAACAGGATTTGCGGGACGCCGCAGAGTTTGCCAAGGGGATAATAAAGAAGGGATAATATGGATAGAAATCAAAAAATCATACAGACGAGTATTGTGGGGATTGGGGTCAATCTCGTGCTTGTATTGTTCAAGATGGGGGTTGGGTTATTGACCAATTCCATTGCAATTTTGTTAGATGCGGTCAATAACCTGAGTGATGCACTGTCTTCCGTTATTACCATTATCGGAACGAAGCTGGCGGGCAAAGAGCCGGATAAAAAGCACCCTTACGGCTATGGAAGGATCGAATACCTGACATCGGTGCTGATTTCTGTGATTGTACTTCTGGCAGGGCTCACTTCCCTGAAAGAATCTGTGGAAAAACTTCTGCACCCGCAAGCTGCCAATTATACCGTACTTTCCTTGGCGATTATTGGCGTTGCTGTGGTGGCAAAGTTCCTATGCGGCAGGTATGTCAAAAAAGTCGGAACCCAAATCCATTCCCAATCCTTGGTTGCGTCCGGTTCCGATGCGTTTTTCGACTCGATTTTGTCCTTTTCCACATTGGTGGCCGGCATCATCAGTATGCGTTGGCACATAAGTCTGGAGGGGATTTTGGGCGTGGTGATTTCCCTCATCATTATAAAAGCCGGGTTGGAGATGCTTATGGATACCCTCAATAGTATCATCGGTATGCGGGTCGACAGTGAATTGAGCAGGGAATTGAAGGAAGCCATCAATGCCTACGAAGGCGTGGAGGGTGCTTATGATTTGACACTGCATAATTATGGGCCGACGGAGCTCATCGGTTCGGTGCATATTGAGGTGGCAGATGATATGCCTGCCAGCCAAATCCATCGGTTGACCAGACAGATTACAACAGATATCTTCCGGAATTACGGTATCGTACTGACGGTGGGGATTTATGCCGCCAATACTTCCGGGGAATTTGCCAAGGTACGGCAGCTGGTGGGGCAGACGGTGAAAAAATATCCGGAGATTTTGCAGATGCACGGCTTTTATGCAGATACGGAGAGTCAGCGTGTTCTGTTTGATTTGGTGGTGGATTTTGAGGCAGATGCCAAGGATATCAGAGAAAAGGTATTGATAGAATTGGAAAATCTTTGCCCCCAAATGCAATTTGATATTATTTTAGACTCGGATTATAGTGATTAAAGAGAGCCGACGGAAAGAGTCAATTGATGGAGGAGGACAGCGGGGACAGCTTAACGGCTGGGTCTGCTTCTTTTGGAGGATACTATGAATGACAAGAACTATGATGCTTTGAAAATCGAAAACCAGATATGCTTTCCCCTCTATGCCTGTGCAAGGGAAATCATCAAGCAGTATAAGCCCTTTTTGGACGAAATCGACCTGACCTATACCCAATATATTACCATGATGGTTTTATGGGAGAAAAAATCCCTGACCACAAAGGAGCTGGGAAGATGTTTGTTTCTGGATTCCGGTACATTGACGCCTCTGCTGAAAAAAATGGAGGCAAAGGGATTATTACGCCGCCAACGTTCGCAGGCAGATGAACGGAATTTAATTGTATCTATTACGGAGGCGGGAGAGGGCCTGCGGGAGAGGGCGGTGGATATCCCCATGAAAATGGCGGAATGTTCCAAACTGACACCGGAGGAAGGGACGTTGCTGTATGGGCTGTTGTATAAAATTTTAGAGAGTGGGGAAAGCCGAAAGGCAGTCTGAGGAAGAACAAAAAAGGAGAGCGCAAAAGTGCTCCCCCCCTTCTCAGTCGTTTGTTTTTTGGCGGATTTGTGCCAGTATATCCCGATAGGCCTGAATGAGTACAGAGGCGTCCAGACTGTAAGCCACCCCGTCAAAGCCCTGACGGAAGCTTTCTGCCGCAAGGTTCGGATTGACAGTGAAATAAATGCAGAATTTTCCGGCCTGATGACAGGCGTTGCGGATTCTTTCCAAAGCGGCACGAAAATCCTTATGGTCGAATTGACCGGGAATCCCCATGGAAATGGAAAGGTCGAAGGGGCCGATGAAAATACCGTCTACTCCTTCCAATGCGGCAATTTCCTCAATATGCTCCAAAGCACCTACGGTTTCGCATTGGGGAATCAGCAGGGTTTCTTTGTTCCAGTATGCCATCTGTTCCGCTACGCTTTGTGCTGCAGGCTCGTCAAAGCCCCAGCCGTCCTTGCGGGAGGGGCAAAAACCCCGTTTGCCGAGAGGGGCGTATTTGGCATAGGAAATAAGGGTGCGTACCTGCTCCACTGTGTGAACATCAGGCACAATCAGCCCTTGTACGCCCACGTCCAACAGCTTCAATACCGCAGGGCGGCTGATTTCCCGTACCCTTGCCAAGGCACAGAGATTGGCGGTTTCGGCGGCACGGACAAAATCTCGGGTGCTTTCCGCCTCAAAAGGGCCGTGTTCGTTATCCAGTATAATGAAATCCAGACCCGTGCGTCCCAGGGCTTCTACTACACCGGGACTGCCCAGCTCGAAAAATGTGCCGATGGGCTGTTGTTTTTGTTCCAGACGTTTTTTTAGTGTATTTTTCATAAGAATCTCCTTTCGGCGGGTATTTTTTATCAGGATACCATAATTATAGGAAAAAATCTCTGTTTTTCTGCCTGTTTTTGATTTGGGCGATGATAGCGGTTGCAATTTTTCCTTGTTTGGAGTAAGCTAAGAATAAAATGAAATGAATGAATAAGGAGGAATGTTCCATGAAGGTAACAAAGGATATGACCATTGGCGAACTGCTGATGGCGGATAAAGGTATTGGTGCAATTTTGATGCAGGGCGGTATGCACTGCGTAGGCTGCCCTTCTGCCGCAGGCGAAACATTGGAGGAGGCTAGCCTGGTGCATGGCATGGACGTTGAAAAACTGCTGACAGCCATCAATGCCTATCTGGAAAGCAAGAACGCATAATTAAACAGGCGGAGGACTTCTGTTTCAGAAGTTCTCCCTGTTTTTATTTGTGGCGAATGAGCGTAAGTCAGAGGGAGGAGTTTTTATGAAAGTTGTTTTGATCAACGGCAGTCCCAACGGCCACGGCTGTACTTATACGGCACTGAAGGAAGTGGAGAAAACACTGCGGGCCGAGCATATCGAAACAGAGATGATTTATCTGGGGAATAAGTCCATTGCGGGCTGTATCGCCTGCGGGTTCTGCGTGAAAAACGGCAGATGCGTGCAGGAGGATAAGGTGAATGAAGTGCGGGAGAAGGTGATGGCGGCCGATGGTCTGATTATCGGCTCACCGGTATATTATGCCTCTGCCGCAGGGCAGTTGACGGCTTTTTTGGATAGACTGTTTTTTAGTGCCGCCGGGCGTTTTGCCGATAAATTGGGGGCGTCGGTGGTTTCCTGCCGTCGGGGCGGGGCAACGGCTGCCTTCGACCAACTCAATAAATATTTCACCATCAGCAATATGCCCATTGTTTCCGGCGATTATTGGAACCAAGTCCATGGCAATACGCCGGAGGAGGTACAGCAGGATTTGGAAGGGATGCAGACCATGCGTACCCTTGCCAAAAATATGGCGTGGCTGTTGAAATGTATAGAAGCCGGTAAGGCGGCGGGTGTACCCCTGCCCCAACGGGAAGAAAAAATACTGACAAATTTCATTCGATAACAAAAAGAGGATAGGCGGTAGCCTATCCTTTTTTTATGTGTGTCGGAAGTATGTTTTTAGGTGTTCAGTTTCTCCCATTGTGTATAGAGTTCCTGCAATTTTTCCTCCAGTTTGCTTTTTTCCGTAAAAATTTCTTGGGCCTTTGCATAATCCGTACCGGCGGCGGCCATATCCTCGTCTGCTTGGGCGATGGCGCTTTCCGTTTCTTCGATTTCCTGCTCCAGCTTGGCGATTTTGTTGGCCAGCTTTCGCTCTGCCGCCTGCTGTTCCTTTTGCTTGAGCCAGTCGTTTTTGGTGTCGCTGATGGGTGCGGTAGGTCTGGGGCTGTTTTTTTGCGGATTTTCTTTGGCTTTTTCCGCCTCGTTTCTCGCCCGCTCCGCCTTTTTCTCTAAGTAATAGTCGTAATTGCCGTGATACTGTATCATACCCTCCGGCGTCAGCTCCAGTATTTTTTCCGCTGTTTTATTGATGAAATATCGGTCGTGGGAGATATAGATGACCGTGCCTTCGTAACGGTTCAAGGCGCTTTCCAAAACCTCCTTGGAGAACATATCCAAATGGTTGGTGGGCTCGTCCAGCATCAGTAAATTTGCCTTGGAAAGCATGATTTTCGCCAGAGAAACCCGCCCCTTTTCCCCGCCGCTCAATGCGGAAATGGGCTTAAACACATCATCGTTGGTAAACACAAAAGCGGCAAGGACGTTTCGGATTTGTCCGGCGGTCAGCGTAGGGTAGGTATCGGCAATCTCGTCGAAAATGGTTTTGGCCTCCTCCAGCTTTTGCTGTTCCTGGTCGTAATAACCCACATGGACGTTGGTGCCGAAGCGAATCAATCCGCTGTCTTGGGGTACCTCCTTCAACAGCATTTTGAACAATGTGGATTTTCCTACGCCGTTGGGCCCGATGATGGCAACCTTTTCGCTGCGTTTGACATCAAAAGAGGTGTTGCGGAAGATACACTGTCCGCCGTAGGTTTTAGAAAGCCCCTCGGCATGGAGTACATCATTCCCGCTGGTGATAAGGGGCGTCAGTGTCAGCCGCATTTGTTCGGGCAGGGTATCGGGGCGGTCTATCCGCTCCATTTTCCCCAAGGCTTTTTCTCTGCTTTCCGCCCGCTTGATGGATTTCTCCCGATTAAAGGATCGCAGGGTACGAATGACCTCCTCCTGATGGCGGATTTCCTTTTGCTGCATATCGTAAGCTTTTTGCTGTATTTCTCGGCTGATTTCCTTTTGTTGGCTGTAAAAGGAATAATTGCCCTGATAAACTGTGGATTTTTTATGCTCGATTTCAATGACCTTTGTCACAATACGGTCCAGGAAATAGCGGTCATGGGAGATAATCAGCACTGCACCGGAATAGGAACGCAAAAAATCCTCCAGCCATTCAATAGAAGCAATATCCAGATGGTTGGTAGGCTCGTCCAAAAGCAGCAAATCCGGCTGGGATAATAATAGTTTCCCCAGATACACGCGGGTTTTCTGCCCGCCGGAGAGCTGATTGAGGGGGCGGGAAAAATCGCTTTCCGCAAAGCCCAGCCCTTTTAGTACGCCCTTCAGGCGGCTTTGGTAGCTGTACCCGTCTTTTTGCTCGAAATCGTGCTGTAAGGCGGCGTATTCCTCCATTTTTTCTGTCAGTTTTTGTCCGCTTAAGGCGCCCAGTTCGTTTTCCATTTCACGAAGTTTTTGCTCTGTTTCGATAATTTTATCAAATACCGATAGCATTTCTTCATAGATTGTGCGGTCACTTTCTATTTTTTGGCTCTGGGCAAGATAGCCCACGGACGCTTCTTTTTTCAGATAAAACTCACCGCTGTCGGCACCGGTTTCTCCCGTAAGGATACGAAACAGGGTTGTCTTTCCGGCGCCGTTTACGCCCACAATAGCGGCTTTTTCCCGTTCTTCCAGGTGGAATGTAATGTTTTCCAAAATGACATCAATGCCATAAGATTTTTGTAATTGCCTACAAGCAAGTATCATTGTTTCACCCTCCGTTTGGCTTGCATTGTCTGTGTTCATCATACCAGAAAATGCGGGAGAATAAAAGAGTTATTGTTGACAATAAAATAACAGGCGTGCTATACTATCCATATATGAGTAGGAGAGGATCTGGATAGTATGGATAATGAAAAAAAGATTTCCCCGGCAGTCATCAGTAGATTACCTAGATATTATCGTTATTTGGGCGACTTGCTGGAAAGTGATATCACTCGCATCTCCTCGAAAGAGCTCAGCGTAAAAATGAATATCACCGCATCCCAGATTCGTCAGGATCTGAATAATTTTGGCGGTTTTGGTCAGCAAGGCTATGGGTATAACGTAGAATACCTACATAACGAAATCAAGAAAATATTAGGTCTGGACAGATTGTATAATATGATTGTTGTGGGCGGCGGCAATATCGGTCAGGCGTTGGTGAACTATACGAATTTTGAAAAACGCGGCTTTGTCATTAAGGCCGTGTTCGATATCAACCCTCGTCTGATTGGCATGACCATTCGCGGGGTAGAGGTGTACGATATTGACCAGATGGAGGATTATGTCAAAAATAATCCTGTGGATGTGGCGATTTTGACATTGCCCCGTACCCAAGCCGTAAAGGTGGCTCATGATTTGGCAAAATGGGGCGTAAAGGGTATGTGGAACTTCAGCCATGTGGATTTGCAGGTGCCGGAAGATGTTCTGGTGGAAAATGTGCACCTGACGGATAGCTTGATGACGTTGCTGTATAAAATCAACGAAATGTATTACAGCGAGGATAGCGATATGCACCTGTTGAAGGAAGGCTTGCCTGTAAAGCCCCTGCAAGAGATGGAGGACGAAACAGAATAATCCCCTTTTGCGGGTTTTCTGTTATCAAAGAGGGAGAACTCCTGCGGCGGAGTTTTCCTTTTTTTATTGTTTTTTTTGGAGGGAGCTATGTTCAATTTATTTGCTTTTGTTTCCTATGTTTTTGTTTCCTGTATGACGCCGGGCCCCAATAATTTGATGTGTATGGCAAACGGCACGAAATATGGCTTCAAAAAAAGCCTGAAGTTTTGCTTCGGCGTTGCCACGGGCTTTGTTTTGGTACTGCTTTGTGCCATTGGCTGTAATGTGTTTTTGTACCGTTATATTCCCAATATCCTGCGGGTGATGACGCCTTTGGGCGCGTTGTATATCCTGTGGCTGGCATGGGTGATTTGGCGAGACAAACCGAAGGAAAAGAAAGGGAAAGGCATGCGGTTGGATACGACCGCCTTTCATGCAGGGGTCATTTTGCAGTTTGTCAATCCCAAGGGTCTGCTCTATGGCATGACGCTGATTACCAATTTTGTGTTTCCGTATCGCCGTTCGGTGGGGGTATTTGCTGCCGTGCTGGCGTTTAATTGGCTGGTGGTGTTGTTTTCCAATATTTGCTGGCTGCTGTTCGGCTCCGTGTTCCAGCGGTTCTTTGAGCGGTATAAAAAGCCGCTGAATGCTGTGATGGCATTGTTGTTGGTGTATTGTGCCGTTTCTCTGTTTATTTGATAAAGGACGTTGTATCATTTTCGATTATGAACAAAAGCAAAGAGAGCTCTTTTGCAGAGCTCTCTTTTTGCGATATTTTTTCGTTTTATTTCGTCTTACCCAGATACGCCTCTTTGATTTCCTCATTGGCAAGGAGCTCTGCCCCGGTGCCCTCCATGGTAATCTTACCCGTTTCAATGACATAGGCCTTATGGGCGATTTTCAGCGCCATATTGGCGTTCTGTTCAATGAGCAAAACGGTAATGCCCTCTCCGTTGATGGTTTGAATGATATTGAAAATATCCTTTACCACCAGCGGCGCAAGCCCCAAGGACGGTTCGTCCATCATAATCAGCTTGGGCTTGCTCATTAAGGCACGGCCAACGGCAAGCATCTGCTGTTCCCCGCCGGAAAGGGTGCCTGCCATCTGCCATTCCCGCTCCAAAAGACGGGGAAACAGGGAAAATACATAATCCAAATCGCTTTTTAGGTTATCCTTCCGCAGGTAGGCTCCGATTTTCAGATTTTCCAAAACGGTCAGGTTCGGGAATACCCGCCTGCCCTCCGGCACCAATGTAATGCCTTGGGAAACGATGAAATCAGGCGTTTTGCCTACCAACTCCTGCCCTTTGAATTGGATAGATGCCTCTTTGGGCTTCACCAAACCGGCGATGGATTTTAGTGTTGTGGATTTACCGGCGCCATTGGCACCGATAAGGGTTACAATTTCCCCCTCCGGCACTGTCATATCAATGCCTTTTACAGCCTCGATACCGCCGTAGGAAACCACCAGATTTTTGATTTCAAGAATATTAGTCATCTTCAGCCACCCCCAAATATGCGTCAATTACCTTTTGGTTATTCTGTATTTCATTGGGTGTGCCGCTGGCAATCAGTTTGCCGAAGTCAATGACGTAAATACGGTCGGAAATATCCATAACCAGATTCATGTGATGTTCAATCATGAACACCGTCAGATGGAACTGATCCCGCACCCGCTTGATAAAGGCGGTCAATTCGTCGGTTTCCTGTGGGTTCAGACCCGCCGCCGGTTCGTCCAGCAAAAGCAAGGACGGGTCTGTCGCTAAGGCTCTGGCAATCTCCAGATGCCGCTGTTTGCCGTAGGGCAGGGAACTGGCGATTTCATTTCGCACATCATATAAATCCAAAATCCGCAGCAGTTCCAGTGCATCTTCTTTCATCTGCTTTTCTTCTTTCCAACTCAGAAGAAAGGTATCGGTGAAAATATTCGCTTTCATTCTCATGTGCTTGGCAATCAATACATTTTCCAACACCGTCAGTTCCTTGAACAGACGAATATTCTGGAAAGTACGGGCGATACCCAGCTTTGTAATTTTATCGGGGGTAGGCTCCAGTGTTTTTTTGTATTTGCCCTTGTTTTCCCCGGCGTAAAGCTTATCCATCTTCCCCTTGGGGTGGTTGCAGATAATCTGCTTGCCGTGGAAATCCACTGCGCCGTTGGTAGGGGCATATACCCCGGTGATGACATTAAAGGCGGTGGTTTTGCCGGCGCCGTTGGGTCCGATGAGGGATACGATTTCCCCTTCATGCACCTCCAGGGAGAGGTTGTTTACGGCAACCACGCCGCCAAACTGCATGGTCACGTCCTGTACGGAAAGTACGGTATTACTCATTGCCCTCACCTCCTGCCGATGCGGCGGGGTCTTTTTTATCCAGCCGGTTTAATATAAAATTCCAGTTAAATTCCTTCATGCCCATAATACCCTTGCGGAAGAACAGCACCACAATCATCAGAATAATGGAAAATACCACCATACGGAAGCCGGTTTTCAAAAGGGGTACATGGAAGGAGCCGATATATGTACTCTGGTCCAAAAAGCGCAGCCACCATTCCCTTGCGGCGATGACCAAAAAGGCGGAGATAATACTGCCGGTCATGGAGCCCATACCGCCGATGACCACAATCAGAAGGATATTGTAGGTCAGGGTGATATTGAATGTAGTGGAGGTAATGGCGCCCAAAAACATACCCATCAACGCCCCGCCGATGCCGGCGAAAAAGGAGCTGATGATAAAGGACATCTGTTTATGCTTTGCCAGATTGATGCCCATGGCTTCTGCGGCGATTTCGTCCTCACGGATTGCCTTAAAGGCTCTGCCGTAGGAGGAACGCAGTAAAAGGGCGATGATTAAAATACAAATCCCCGAAATGAGAAAAGGGAAATAGAAATTGGGGAATTTGGGTATCATTTTCAGCCCCAGGGAGCCGTTGGTCACACGGTTCATAGGCGTACTGCCCACGATGATACGCACGATTTCCGCAAAGCCCAGTGTAGCAATGGCGAAATAATCGCTTTTCAGCCGCAGTACCGGTGCGCCGATGAGTGCCGCCAGCACAGCGGCCACCAGCCCGGCTGCCAAAAGTCCTGCCAAAATAGGCAGATGGATATTTTTCAGCCAATCCGCCACGCCGTACAGATAATACACACCGGGGCGGCTGGACACAGGTATGGTAAATATGGCGAAGGTATAAGCGCCTACTGCCATAAAGCCTGCCTGCCCCAGAGAGAACAGACCGGTAAAGCCGTTCAAAAGGTTCATGGAAACGGCCACCAGTGCATAAATCGCACCCAGCTGTAACACGGTACGCAGCATAAAGGTAGGGGGCGTAAAACGGTTGACGCAGAACAGCACAATGGCGATGCCGATGAGAGCAATCACGGAAAAAAGTATGGATAATTGCGATTTCTTTTTCTCTGTCATGTTTACCACCTACACTTTTTCTGTTATCTTTTCGCCGAACAGCCCCGTAGGCTTGAACAGCAGTACGACGATGAGCAAAATAAACGTAAATACATCGCTGAATTCCGAATAGCCGGCGGCCTTAATGAATGTTTCGGAAAGGCCGATTAAAAAGCCACCTAAAACCGCACCGGGGATAGAGCCGATGCCGCCGAAAACAGCGGCGATGAAGCATTTCAAACCGGGCAGAGAGCCTGCCAGCGGGTAAACGGAGGGGCGGGGCGTGAAATATAAAATAGAGCCTACCGCCGCCAAAAAACAGCCGATAACGAATGTAAAACTGATGACACGGTTGATTTTAATGCCCATCAGCTGAGAGGTTTCAAAATCCTTGGAAACGGCCCGCATAGCCATGCCCATTTTGGTGTGGTTGATGAGCTGAATCAATATAAATACGAAAGCCAGTGTCAGAATAGGCGTAATGAAAGTGACCACGGAGGTGGAAAGAGTGCCGATTCTGATGGTTTTTGTCAAAAACGCAATGGTAGGGTAGCCCTTGGGCAGTGCGGAAAACAGGTATGTCGCCAGATTCTGCAGCAGATAGGAAACGCCGATGGCAGAAATCATAATGGACATACGCGGGGCGCTGCGCAGGGGTTTATAGGCGACTTTCTCAATGACAACGCCCAGCACCACCGTAGCCGTCAGCACCAGAATGATGGAAACGTACCAAGGCAGGGCAAAATCCACCATAGCGAAAATCATGAAATAGGCCGCCATCATGAAAATATCACCGTGGGCGAAGTTGATGAGCCGAAGAATGCCGTAAACCATGGTATATCCAATGGCGATAAGGGCATAAATGCCGCCGATGGAGATACCCGTCAGGCAATATTGTAAAAATGCAGTTGATGTCATGAATATACCTCCTGACATGGAATGATGACCGGCTTAGGAAGGTTCAAAAAGGGAATCTCCCTTTGCAAACCTTCACAAGCCGATGGAATATAGAAAAACGGTGGGAGGGTTTCTCCCACCGCGGATGTTTCGTGATGATGCTTATGCAAAAAGAGGATTATTCCGCACTCTGGGTTTTCAGGAACTGGAACTTGCCGTCTTTGATCTGCTTGATATAAGCTACATTTTTCAGTGCATCGCCGTTTTCATCGAAGGAGATGGAGCCGGTAACGCCGTTGAAGGAAACGCCCTTCAGTGCGTCACGAATGGAAACGCTGGTCAGGTCGCCCTCTGTGCCGTCCAGAGCCTTCAGTGCTTCATAAACTGCCATATAAGCGTCATAGCCCAAAGCGGAAACGGCTGCAACACCGTCGGAACCGCCGTTGAGGGTCAGGTTGTTGGGGTTGGAGTTCAGATAAGCCTTAAAGCCTGTAACGAATTCTTTTGCAACAGGGTTTTCTTCATCGTTTTCATCGAAGAAAGTGGACAGTGCAACGCCTTCTGCCGCGTCCCCTGCTGCGGAGATGATGGTTTCGTTTTCCCAAGTATCGCTGGCGATAATCTGCGCAGTAATGCCGTTGGCTTTTGCCTGAGGCAGAATCAGAGTTGCCGTAGCGATAGAAGAAGGAATGAAGATGCAATCGGGGTTAGCCGCCTTCACGGAGGTCAGGATTGCATTAAAGTCGGATTCATTTGTCTGATATGTTTCATCTGCAACGATGGTGCCGCCCATGCCTTCAAACGCCTGTCTGAAGAATGCAGCCAGACCTGTGGAATAGTCATCGCCGTTCTGGCTGATGAGTGCCGCTGTTTTGTAACCTTGGTCCATAGCATAAGAAGCCATTACAGTGCCCTGGAAAGGATCCAGGAAACAGGTACGGAAATAGAAATCATTGCCCAGTGTTACCTGAGGGTTTGTGCAGGAGCAGCCCATAGCGGGAACGCCTGCATCTGCAAATGTCTGCCCTGCGGCAATGGAAACGCCGGAGCCATAGGAGCCCAAAACAGCCACAACGCCGGAGCTGATTAAGGATTGAGCCGCAGTTACGGCAGCTGTTTTGTCGGACTGGTTGTCAACCTCTACCAATTCGATGTTGTAGGTCGTGCCGTTGATGTCTACGGTAGGAGCCACCTGGTTTGCAAACCGCACACCCAGAACTTCCTGCATACCGCCGCCGCCGTTTTCGCCTGTTGTAGGTTCAAACACGCCGATTTTGATGGTATTGCCGCTGATGGCAATTCCTGCTGCATCGCCGCCGCCATTGTTCCCGGTATCGCCGCCGCAGGCAGCCAAGGATAATGTCATAACGGTAGCCATAGCCAAAGCAAATAACTTTTTCATAATCAATAACCTCCCGTTTTTTCATTCCGAAAAAGCATCAAATCGGAAAGAATTTTCCAATTGTAATGTGTATACGGTATCCTCAGAGTGTCCGCCTCAAAAAGACAGATGCTTTCCGCAACCAGTACTAATATAGCATACTTTTTTTTGATACGCAATATGCACAAGGGCGTTTTTCACAAGAGAGGGACGAAAAAAGGAGTATGTTTGTGAAAAAGAACAATTTTGTCGGCTTTTGCCGGTTTCTGAAAAAAAGAGTGGAAAAAAGGGAGGGTATCCAGTATAATAAAAACATTATTGTGTAGAAAGAAATAGGGAGGGCTTGCCATGAGCAAAGCAGACGAAATATTTATCGCAAATTGTAAGGAAATTTTGGAGCATGGGTTTTCCACGGAGCAGGAGAAGGTGCGGCCCCATTGGGAGGACGGCACGCCGGCATATACCATAAAAACCTTCGGGGTTGTCAATCGGTATAACCTGCAGGAGGAATTTCCTCTGCTGACCCTGCGCCCGATTAACTGGAAGGCGGCTATTGATGAAATTTTGTGGATTTGGCAGAAAAAATCCAACAATATTCATGATTTGAACAGTAAAATTTGGGATTCATGGGCAGATGAAACCGGTTCCATCGGGAAAGCCTATGGGTATCAGCTGGGGGTGAAATATCCCTTCAAGCAGGGGGAGATGGATCAGGTGGATAATGTGCTGTGGCAGTTGAAAAACACCCCTGCCTCCCGCCGTATTATGACGAATATCTATAATTTTGCAGATTTGCGGGAAATGGGTCTGGAGCCTTGCGCTTACAGCATGACTTTTAACGTAACGGGCAATAAGCTTAATGCCATATTAAACCAGCGTTCTCAGGATACCTTGGCGGCGAATAACTGGAATGTGGTGCAGTATTCCGCCCTGCTGATGATGTTTGCGCAGGCCAGCGGTCTGGAAGCGGGGGAATTGATTCATGTCATCAGCGATATGCATATTTACGACAGGCATATTCCCATGGTGAAGGAATTGCTTGAACGGGAGCCTTTGCCTGCACCGAAGGTGCGGCTGAATCCGGAAATCAAGAATTTCTATGACTTTACCGTGGAAGACTTCGTGGTAGAGGACTATCAGCATGGCAAGCCTATCGGCAGAGTACCTGTGGCGATTTAATGGCATCGGAAAAGGAGAAGGGCTATGGATATTATTGTTGCGGTCGATGAAAAATGGGGCATCGGCAGAGATGGAGAACTGCTCAAACGCATCTCGGCGGATATGAAGCGGTTTCGCGCCA
Organism: Anaerotignum sp.; assembly: GCA_017523325.1. Lineage (GTDB taxonomy): Bacteria > Bacillota > Clostridia > Lachnospirales > Anaerotignaceae > Anaerotignum_A. Next base: position 40,854 of record JAFWWO010000053.1, read on the forward strand.
TGACGACGGGCAACGTGCTGGTGATGGGGCGGAAAACACTGGAGTCCTTCCCCGGCGGAAAACCCCTGCCCAATCGGGTGAATGTGGTGCTGACGGCAAATCGGGCATATCCGGCAGAGGGCATTGTGCTGTGCCATGATATAGGGGAATTGCCCCGGGCTTTGGCGCCCTATGGGGATAAGCAGATTTTTGTTGCCGGCGGCGGCAGTATTTATGCACAGCTGTTGCCCTTGTGCGAAAAGGCCTATGTCACACGGATTTATGATGCCTTTCCGGCGGATACTTATTTCCCCGATTTGGATAGTCATGAGGATTGGTGCTTGACGGAAAAGGGCGAGATGCAGGAGGAGAACGGCGTCAGGTTTTCCTTTGATGTGTATGAGAAAAAAGCATAAAATTGTAATGAAAAAGGAAGGAAAACCCCTTCCTTTTTTTATTTTTGTATACGTTTTTTCCTGTCTGACAATATGGTCGGATTCAAAAAATAGAGAGCAAGAACGCCGCCTGCCCAGAGCAGAACAATTTCGTAGAAATAAAGCGCTCCCAGTTCTGCCGTTGTGGTGGTGCAATTGACAGCATCGCTGTCCTCCGGATATTTTTCCGACAAAACATTTTCGGGAATTTCATTCCCCGCAGCGTCAAAATAGCGGATGCACCAAGGAGCAAGAGGGGGGATTTTTTTTGTTGCTTTGATGATGCTCAGGTAGGGAGCGGTTTTTTGCTGTCCTTTATAAATGGGTGTGCCTGTTTTTTCCCAATTATCATACACCTGATAGTAAGCGATCTCCGGCAAATCATTTATGCCGTATAACAGAAGATAAGGCTCTTTTTTCAAGACTACCCTACTTGCCTGTCCTAATGTCCAATTAAAACTTTGTACTTCCACAAAGCGGTATTTGCCGAAGATACCTTTTTCCAGTTGTGCAATGCCACCTGCGGTAGGGTGATCGTTTTGACGGAACAATACAAACAGATATTTCCCCATCATAGCTCTCTCTAAAATATCTGCGGAAACAGTATCGGTAAAATGGTATTCATCGGTAAAATGGTATTCGTTGATAGCTTGTTCCAAATCGGCGGTGGTGGAAACATCGACAAAAAAATGATTTTGATACAATGCAACCATGCCGATGATTGTCAGAACCAGTGCCGTAATGCCGCAGATGATATGCCTTAGTGTACGTTTTGGATTGGTCAGTGCAATCAAGGCATCTGCCAGATGCGAAGCGCTGGTTTTTGTAAATTCCTCGTTTTTTATGGGTTCTCCTGCCATCAGTTCGGCAATGTGGATTTCCAATACTTCGCAAATGGAGGGTAATAAGGAAATATCCGGCATATTCCGTCCTGTTTCCCAACGGGAAACCGTTCTTTGGCTGACACCGAGCAGTTCCCCGAATTGTGCCTGTGTCAAATTTTTTTCTTTTCGCAGTGTTGCAATAAAGTATCCGATTTTTTCTTGATCCATTTGTCGGTTCTCCTTTCTCAAAATCAGAAAAAACTTTTCACCTAAGGCAAACATAGCATTTTCTTGTTGGAAAAGAAAGGACATAAAGCGAGTATCCGTTGTTTTTGTGATGTTTTTGTTATGCAAAGGAATCGGGGTGATAGCCCGACCAGCCTGTTTCGGGCATAGTCATCAGGCGGTACATTTCCTCCATGGACAGCTCAAAATCAAAAATATCCATGTTTTCTTTCATGCGTGCGGAGGAGGAGGCTTTGGGCAGAGGAAGGACGTTATTTTGCAAAGCAAACCGCAGACAGATTTGGGCAGTGCTTTTGCCATATTTCTCCCCCAACTCCAGCAAAAGAGGCTCCTGCAATATCCGCCGCCTGCCCAGAGGACTCCATGCCTCTACCTGCAATCCGTGGGATTGGCAAAAGGCCACTGTTGTCTGCTGGATATAGCCGGGGTGATACTCCAGTTGGTTCACCATAGGCTTGGTATCGGCATGGGCGAACAGGTTCAACAGATGATGGGGCAGGAAATTGCTGACCCCGATGGCACGGACAGCCCCCTCGTCATAAAGCCGTTCCAGTGCTTTCCAGGTTTCCGCATCCGGCCGTTTCCAATCGGCTTTGGGGTGGGGTAGGGGCCAATGTATGAGGAATAAATCCAGATAATTGACGTCTAAATCCTTTATGGATGCCTCAAAACTGCGGAGGGTGCTGTCATAGCCCAAATCGTCCTTCCAGACCTTGGAGGTCAGAAAAAGCTCCCGTCGGGGCAAGGCAGATTGGCGGATTGCCCTGCCGATTTCCTGCTCGTTGCCGTAGGCGCGGGCCGTATCCAGATGGCGATAGCCCGCCTCTAACGCCCGAGTGATGATTTCCTCCCCTTTTTCCTTGATTTGATAGGTGCCAAAGCCCAGAAAAGGCAGTTCCACACCGTTTTCCAGTAAAAAGCCTGTTTCGCTTATCATTTCTTCATTCCTTTCCGTAGTCTGCTGCCTGCAATCGTAAAAGAACCTGTTCTGTCAAGAGTTCCTTCGTATTTTTCTCCGGATGCCGCAAAACCATGTCCAATAATTCGTCTAATAGCCGCCCCATTCCTTTGCCGTGGGGCACGCCGCAGGCCATGAGATCCTTGCCGGATATGGCGAGGGTTTTCAACGTCAGGCAATCCCCGTCAGCAAGTATGTTCTGCCAAAGGGCTTTGCTTGTTGTATGGGGCGAGAGGGGGCGTAATATGCCTTGCAGTGTTAAAAGCCGGGATAAGGTCTCTGCCCCGATGGTGCTTGCCAGTTTCCGCAGGGGATAGGCTTCTGTTGGCACATCATCTGCAAGTTGTGCCAATAACAGGCAGACCTGTTTGATGGTAAAATTGTCGCACTTTAAGCCCCGCAGGAAGTGTTCCGCCTCAAGGGGCGTGAAATCCTGCAAAATGATACTCCACCGCAAAATGGCCTCCTTGGGGCATTGTGCCAGTTGCGGGAGCAGAGGTTGACTGCGGCACATAAGCCTTGTGGAAAGCATAGGGTCAATTTGTGCCAAAAGCCCACTTTCCCAAAGCAGGGGCATTTTTTCCGTATAGGGGGAAAGCCAGAGCTTGTCCATCTCCTCCCGAATCCGCTCCACACTGATGTTTCGGATTAACGCCGTGTGGGCGCACAGAGCGGCATAGGTGGCTTCTTCCACCGAGAAGCCCAGCTGGGCGGCAAAACGGACACAGCGCAGCATACGCAAAGCGTCCTCCTGAAAGCGTAAAGCCGGGTCGCCTACGCCGCGAATGATGCCTGCGGCAATATCCGCCTGCCCGTGGAAAGGGTCGCGGAAGCCTTCTTTGGGGTGGTAAGCGATGGCGTTCATGGTAAAATCCCGCCGTAACAAATCCTCCTCCAGTTTTTTGGTATAGGTGACGCCGATGGGGTGGCGGCAGTCGGCGTATTCCCCGTCCACCCGATAGGTGGTGACCTCATAATTGGTGCGGTGGAGGACAACGGTGATGGTGCCGTGCTGGATTCCCGTATCGAAGGTGTGGGGGAATAATGCCTTGGTTTCCTCCGGCAGGGCGGAGGTGGTAATATCCCAATCCTGGGGAGTGCGCCCCAGTATGGAATCCCGCACACAGCCCCCGACGATATAGGCCTCATGTCCGTGGGTGTTTAATGTATGAAGAATTTCTGCCGCATCGGCAGGCAAAAATAGGGAATACAAGAGAAAACCCTCCTTGAAAAAGCTGCATATCTGTTCCAAAAGCTTGTTTTCATGATAGCATAAAGACGGAAAAAAGGGAATTTTTTTTGAAAAATATGAAATTAGCGGTTGACAGGCGGATAACTTGGTGGTATCATATCTCTTGCAGTCAAGATATGCGCCCTTAGCTCAGTTGGTAGAGCAACTGACTCTTAATCAGTGGGTCCAGGGTTCGAGTCCCTGAGGGCGCAGTTATCGCAAGCGATGTTTCGCTTGCGTTTTTTTATTGCAAAAAGGCAGAACGGAGGCACTTTTTTGTCACGCTTTTCAAAAGACCGTCTTGTTTTCTATCACAAGAGGTCTTTTTTTCATGCTTTTTCCATAGAATGGTACAGAGACTTTTTGTCGGGAAGCAGCAGGGGGAGTGTATGATGGAGGATATTTATGAAAAAATACTATGGGAAGGTTATGGCCTGCGGTTTCGTGGTGCAAGCCGCACACGGACGGGGCTTATCTGCCGCACGGACAAAGGCTTGCGGGAATTAAAAAAACCCCGTGGGCATCAGGAGAGCCTTTGCCTTGCCTTTGATGTCAAGGAACAGTTGTGCAAAAACGGCTTTATGTCAGTCAGCCGATGCTATACCGCTTTAGATGGCGCCCCCTTTTACCGCAGAGATGGCGTATTATACAGCTTGGAGGATCCTATGCCGACGGAAACATTGGCAGAGGACACGCCCGAGGCATTTTTCCGCGGAGCGGAGGCCTTGGGCAGGCTCCATGCTGCGGGGAGAGGGCTTTCCAGCCAATATGCCCGTTGGGATAAAGAACGTCTGCCCAAGCTCTATGCCAAACGGCGGGGCGAGTTGGCGAAAATCAAGCGGCGGAATGACCGTAGGGGCGGCTATGACCCCATTGATTTATTGCTGTTAAAGTATTATGCACCCTATATGGCACAGGCGGCAGAGGCACAACGGCTGTTGCAGGAGGGCGGCTATACACAGGCAGCGGAAACGGCGGAGCAAGAAGGGGCTTTTTGCCATAATGCCTATAAAGGAGAAAATCTGCGGCTGAATGAAAGCGGCGATATTTTTGTAGGCGGCTTTGACCGTTGTATTGCGGAGTTGCCCTTGGCGGATTTGGCGGCATATCTGCGGCGGTATCAGAAAAAAACCGGCGGCGGGCATGAGGGTGTGAAACGGATGCTGGAGGCCTATGGCAAAAGCTGTCCTCTTTCGGAAAAAAGCCTGATTTTATTGCAGGGAATGTTGATTTATCCGGAAAAATTCCTGCGGCTGGTCAATGAATACTATAACAAACGCAGGGCCTGCGTTTCTCCCGCCATGGAGGAGAGATTGGCTGCTGCGGCCAAGGAGGAGCAAAGCGGTTGCCTACTTGGGGATATGGTTGCCGGGGAATAAAGACAGACCGGGTATTTTTTAGGCGGGATATGGATAAAGTAGCCCGCCGTTTTTCTAGTTGCATCTTCCGGGGGAAACGTATAAAATAAAAAATGGAAGAGAATATCATTTCCCCGAAGGAGGAAAACAGGTGAAGAAGGATTATCATTTTGAAAACGAAGAACATGATTTGGAGCAAACCATCCGTCTGGATGATATCAATGAAAAACTAAAGGGATTGGAACAAACGCCGCCGGAAGATGATTTGGGGGATAAGGAGGACTATCTCAACGCCTTTGAATCGGAAAAACTGCAGGAGGATTCGGCGGAACGGCCCTCTCAGGACACACCGCTTTCGGAGCAGGAACCGCCGGATGAGGAATATGATGAGGAAGCGTTTTTCGGCTTAAGCAAAAGAGGCATCGGGCTTTTGGCGGCCATTGGCGTGGTTGCGTGTATGCTGGGCTTTATGCTGGCCAGATGCGGCTTTCACCCTGCACCGGAGCCTAAAGCGGAGGAAGGCCTTCCTGTTTTGATGCTGGTGGAAGATGTGACAGAGGGAGAGAAGCTGGAGGTTTATGATATTGGTGAAGAACAGCAGAGAACCGTCACACTTTCCGAAGAAACCACCGTGCGGGACGAAAACGAGCGAACCGTTGCTTCCGATATCATAAAAGCGGGAGATTTGGTTATGATAGAATTATCGGAGGACGGTGAAACGGTTTATTCCGTTTATTATGGCGGAAAAATTCAAACGAAAGAGATGACGGGGCTTGCGGTAGATACCGCCAAGCGGACACTGTCCGATGAAGAAGAAACGATTACATATCACAAAAAGACCATGTTCCGGTATGAGGGGGAGGATATTGACCCCGGAGATTTGGCACCCTGCGATGTATTGCTGCTGAAGGGGACGGACGATATGGTCTGGTCTGTGGAGGTATTGGAATACCACGGCACCATTGTATTGGAAAATAAAAAGGAGATACAAAACGGCAAAATTCAAATCGATGAGGAGGAGGCCCTTTCCCTGAATGAAGTGGAGCGGCTTCCTGTATCAGGCGGTATGCATACCCTGACCATAACGGGGGACAATATCGAAACCAGAAAGGATCGTATGTTTATAGAAACGGGGACAGAATATCCTTATGACCTGTCACAAGCACAGCAGAAGGTAGGGGTATTGATTGTCAATGCCAATGTCAGTGAGTATAAGCTCTATATCAACGGCACGGCGACAGATGCCTCGTCCCCGGCGGTATTGCCCTTTGGGGAGTACGATTTGGTGATTTTGAAAAACGGCTATCATGAATGGAGCCAGCATGTGATGCTGAATGAAGCCAGCATGACGGTACGGGCGGAATTGCAAAGGGATTTGGAATACGGTACATTGACCGTAACCTCTGATGTTGACGGTGCTGCGGTTTATATTGACGGAGAGGAATCGGGTGTTACACCGTTGGAAATCAATTTGCTGTATGGCTCCTACGCCGTGCGGCTGGAAAAGAGAGGATATCATTCCTTTGAACAGCGTATTTCCATCAATCAGCCTGCTGTTTCTCTCTATGCCGAAATGGAATAACGGGGGTATGCCACCCACGAAGGAGGAGTACCATGGAAGATTATCAAATGAGATACCACCAATGGCTGGAGGATCCGTCCATTGATGAAAAAACAAAGGCGGAGCTGAAAAGCATTGCCGAGAATGAGTTGGAAATCAAGGAGCGGTTTTATAAAGAGTTGGAATTTGGCACAGGGGGCTTGCGGGGCATCATCGGCAATGGCAGCAACCGCCTGAACGCCTATACCGTAGGCAAGGCCACCCAAGGCTTGGCGAATTATATCAAAAAAGAGGGTACGGGGGCAAAGGGCGTTGCAATCGCCTATGATTCCCGCCATATGTCACCGGAATTTGCCGAAAGGGCTGCTCTGGTGCTGGCAGGCAACGGGATTCCTGCCTATGTGTACCCATCTTTGCGGCCGACGCCCATGCTTTCTTTTGCGGTGCGGGAATTGGGCTGTACGGCAGGCATTGTCATTACCGCCAGCCATAACCCGCCGGAATATAACGGCTATAAGGTATATTGGGCGGACGGGGCGCAGGTTGTTGCCCCCAGAGATAGGGATATTATTGCACAGGTCAATGGCGTCACGGAATTTGGGCAAATTTGCTCCATGGAAAAGGCAGATGCTGTGGCGAAAGGGCTGTATCGCGTGATTGGCGGAGAAATCGATGCATTGTTTGATAAAAATGTATTATCGCAAAGCCTTTGTCCCGAGCGGATTGCCCGTATGGCAGAGAAGCTGAATATTGTATATACCTCCCTTCATGGCTCCGGCAATCTGCCGGTTCGGCGGGTGCTGGAGAAGGCGGGCTTTAAGCGGGTATTTGTGGTGCCGGAGCAGGAATTGCCCGATGCCGACTTTACCACTGTGGGCTATCCCAATCCGGAGGACCCCAAGGTCTTTACACTGGCGAAAAAGCTGGCGGAGGAGAAAAATGCCGATGTCATTGTGGGTACAGATCCCGATTGTGACCGTGTGGGTGCCGTTGTAAAAAACAACGATGGCGAATATGTGGTTCTGACGGGGAATATGATAGGAGCATTGCTGACGGAATATATCCTCGCCCGCAGACAGGAGCAGGGAAAATTGCCTGCCGATGGCGTGGTGATAAAGACGGTTGTGAGTACGGAGCTGATTGACCCGATTTGTAACGCCTATGGCGTGGAAAAAATGGACGTACTGACGGGCTTTAAGTTCATCGGTGAAAAAATAAAGGAATTTGAGGAGCAGGGCGGGCATACCTTCCTCTTTGGTTTTGAGGAAAGCTATGGCTGTCTGGCGGGCACTTATGCACGGGATAAGGACGCCGTGGTGGCGACTCTTTTGATTTGCGAAATGGCGGCATACTATAAGGAAAAGGGTATGACACTGTATGATGCCCTGTTGGCGTTATATGAAACCTACGGCTATTATCGGGAGGGCGTTAAGGCCATCACCCTGAAAGGGCTGGAGGGTGTAGAACGGATTGCCCGTATTATGCAGACGTTTCGGGCGCATACGCCGGAAAGCTTCTGCGGGCAAAAAGTGGTAGAGGCACGGGATTATAAAAATCGGATATTCCGTGATATGATAAGCGGGAAAGAGAGCGAAAGCCCTCTGCCGCCTTCGGATATGCTCTATTATACCTTAGAGGACGGCACATGGATTTGTATTCGCCCCTCCGGTACGGAACCGAAGCTGAAGTTTTATATCGGCGTGAAAGCCCGGACCTTGAAAGCGGCGGAAGATACCATCGCTAAGCTGGAGGAGGAAATAGACGCACAGGTGGAGAAAATATAAAGGCAACCATGGAAATAGGGCAGGAGGACTTCGGATTTTTCAGGAGTTCTCCTTTTTTTGAAAAAGGGTGCAACCTTTTTGTCGAAAATTCGTTTTTCCAATAGAACGGAAGGGAGGGGGCAGATGAAAGAGGATATTTTGCAAAGCTGCTATGAGAAATATTATCAAAAAGCATATCTCTATGCCCTCTCTTTATGTAAAGATAAGATATGGGCAGAGGATATTGTCAGCGAGGCCTTTCTCAAAGCCATACTGAGTATGGAGGAGGAAACGGAGAGTTTTCTTTATTGGCTTTTGCGGGTATGCCGCAATCTGTCTTGGACGAGGTGCGGCGCAGGAAACGCAGACCGACAGAGGAGTTGACAGATAGAGCGGCTGTGCCGGAGGACGCTTTGGCGACGGTGTTGAAAAAAGAGAAAAACCGCAGGTTGCATCGTGCCATGGCATCTTTGCCGGCGCAATATGAGCAGATATTGCTGTTATATTACTTCGCAGGGCTTTCTGTCAAGCAGATAGCGACGTTGCAGGGCATCAGCGATACGGCGGTAAAAACGGCGTTGTTTCGGGCAAGGGTGCGGCTGAGAAAAGAATGGGAGGCGGAAGGATATGACCTTTAGGGAACGATTGGAGCGGTATCAAAACGGCGTTGCCACGGAGGAGGAGCAGCGGCAGATAGAGCAGGAGCTGGAAAAATATGACGCCCTGACGGAATATTTTCTGGCGGAAGCCATGCCGGAACAGGAAACGGAGCCGGAGCAGACAGCGGAATTGCAAAAAATCCGCCGGCGTATGAAATGGCGTACCGTCGGTATGATTGGGGCGACAGTTGCCATTTCCTGTGGGCTGATTGGTGGAAGTTGGCATTTTCAGCCTGTGATAAGCAAGGCGTTGTGGTTTGACCCCACAAAGGCGGAAATGCAGGAATTTGCCTATGATATTGATTGTGATATTGCAGTGATGACAGAGCTTTTGATGCCGGAGGTGCAGATGGAATCTGTAAGAGTGACCGAAAGAGGCTGGGGCAGATATGACGTGGCTGTGCAGCGGCAGGATTGGTCCACCGGCAGGTGTGATTATGTGCAGGGCAGCATCAAGAGAAATGAAATGGAAATGGACCATAATTTTTACACACCCTGTGTCATGAACATATTCAGTCGGGGTGATATGCTGAATGAAAGCAAGCCGGAGCCGAACGGCGTAGTCATTGATACGGAAACAGCAAAAGCGGCATTGGAGGATTTGCCGGAATATATCCGTATGGAGGCGTATATTTCCCTTGGTCGGGATTGGGATATGGCGGAGTTGGCGGATTTTTGGCAAGCCGCCGCAACAGAAACCGGAAACTTGGGTTGGGTAGCGGTCAGAAGTGGGCCTTTGGAAGTGCAGCAGTTGCCGTTGATAGGTTTTCAGGCGAGCGGCTCAGGTCTGATATGGGAGGATTTAGACGCACGATATCCCTATTATGAAATTTCTCTCCACGAAAAAGAGCCGTTGGCAACAGTTTGGGCGGCGCATTTCAAAGCCCTTTTGCAGTACAGCATAGACCATGGGCAGTGGCGGCAATGGCAGAGAAAGCAGGGTGTTCACTTTGCATGGGAAGAAATTTTGGATTATGTGGAGCAAAACGGGGTCAAAACCTATGGCTTTGTTTATTACGGCACACCTCGGGATTTGCTGCAAGTGCTGGAAGATGCCGATGTGGAGGGGATTCATGTTTCCGATTATTCGGTAGATGTCCCCGATTTATCATGAAAACAGAAAAAGTCCCGTTTCTCGGAAAATAACGAGAAATAGGACTTTTTTTATTGTATCGGTTGCAGGGACAATACCCCCAAGGGATGGAAGGATTATGCCGCTTTTTCAAAAAACTGCTTGTGCCATACCAAAAACATGAAAATCGTCCATATCTTTCGGCTGTTGTCGGCCTTGCCGGCACGATGCTCGTCCAGATATTTCATAATTTCCTCTGTCTTGAAAAACTCCTGTGCGGCGGGGGAGGTAAAGGCCTCCTTGACAATGCTGTAATACTTCTCCTCTTTCAGCCAGATGCGGATGGGCACAGGGAAGCCCAGTTTTTTCTTCTCCGCCACCATATCCGGCAGATACCGATGGGCGGCCTGCCGCATGGCGAACTTGGTATTTTCCCGATTGACCTTATATTTGGTCGGCACCGTTCGTGCCACATCGAATACAACCCTGTCCAAAAAGGGCACCCGCACCTCTAAGGAATGTGCCATGCTCATTTTATCCGCTTTCAGCAAAATATCCCCAATGAGCCAGAAATGTATGTCAATATACTGCATTTTGGTCACATCGTCCAGATGCTTTACCTTGTCATAATACGGCTTTGTCAGTTCCGTATGGGGGTATTTGCCTGTGGGGTGTTTCAGGATACGCTCCCGCTCTGCTTCATTCAGCATAAAGGCATTGCCGATAAACCGTTCCTGTAAATCCTTACTGCCCCGAATGAGGAAATTTTTCCCCTTCATATTGGGTAAATGCTTTGCCACAGCACCCATGCCTTTGCGCAGGGGTTTGGGCAGACGGGTCAAGGGCAATAAATCATGGGGTTCTCTGTAAATATTGTAGCCGCCGAACAGCTCATCTGCCCCTTCGCCGCTCATGGCGGTTTTCACGTGCTTTGCCGCCGTTTGGCTGACGAAATAGAGGGCGATGGCAGAGGGGTCTGCCAAAGGTTCGTCCATGTGGTACTGCACCTTGGGGATAGCTGCCCAGTATTCCTCTTGAGAAATCAGCTTATTGTAATTGTCAATCTTGATTTTTTCAGATAATGCCTTAGCATAGTCAATTTCGTTGTATTTTTCATAATCGAAGCCCACGGTAAATGTTTTGTCCCCGTGGAAGCAGGCGGCGACGTAAGAGCTGTCCACACCGCTGGAGAGGAAGGAGCCCACCTCCACATCGCTGACCTTATGCATCTGTATGGAATCCTGCATAGCGGCATCGATTTCATCAATAAACTCCTCCAAGGGCTTGTCGTAATTCGGTTCAAATACAGGCTCCCAATACCGTTTGATGTCCAGCTTGCCGTCCTTGAATGTAAAGCAATGGGCGGGCATCAGCTTAAAAATGCCCTTAAAAAAGGTTTCCGGCAGAACGCTGTATTGGAATGTCAGATAATTCTCCAGCGCCTCGGGATTGACCTCCCGTTTCAGTGCGGGATACTCCAAAATGCTCTTGATTTCGGAGCCGTATATAAACTGCCCCTTTTGCAGGGAGTAATAAAAGGGCTTGATGCCGAAGAAATCCCTTGCGCCGAATAAGGTCTGATTTTTGGCGTCCCAAATGACGAAGGCAAACATACCCCGCAGCTTGGGCAATAAATCCTCGCCGTATTCCTCGTAGCCGTGGAGCAAAACCTCCGTATCGGCACGGCTGCCCAAAATATGCCCTTTGGCAATCAAATCTTCCCGCAGTTCCTCGTGGTTATAAATCTCCCCGTTGAAGGTAATGACCATATCCTTTGTTTCGTTATAAATGGGCTGCGTGCCGCCCTCTAAATCCAGAAAACTCAGCCGCCGAAAGCCCATAGCGATGCCGTCGCCCAGATAAGAGCCTTCGCTGTCGGGGCCTCGGTGTATGATGGTATTTTTCATTTGCTCCAGTATTTCCTCGGGGTTGGCTATTTCCCCCGTAAAGCCGCAAAAACCGCACATTCGTGTATTTCCTCCTTAAAAAATAAGGTCGTTTCCGTTGCTACAAGGCTAACTGTAACACAAAGAGTCCATAAAATCAATAAAACGGCACGTTGTTTTCCTGTTTTTCTATTTTTTCAAGCTGTGCCTCGTTTCGCCCGAATAATTCCGAGAGATACCGCAGGCCTTGGGTATGCCCCTCCCTCCATTGGTCGAAGGTAAAGGCAAAGCTCCAATTCCCCTCCGTTGTGCCGGGGGTATTCATACGGTGCTCGCTGCCCAGATTGAATACGTCCTGCAAGGGTATAATGGCCAAATCGGCAGGAGAGGAAAAGGCAAGGCGAATGAAATCCCAAGCCGCATCATTTCCGCTGACGTTCATATAACGGCGGTAATGGTCCTTCTCCTTTTCCGTGGCGCTTTCATACCAGCCGCGGCAGGTATCGTTATCATGGGTGCCGGTATAAACCACAGTGTTTTTGTTGAAGCGATGGGGCAGATAGGCATTGTTTTTGTCGCCGCCGAAAGCGAATTGCAATACCCGCATACCGGGAAGCCCCGCTGTTTCCCGCAGGGCATTGACTTCTTCGGTGATGATGCCCAAATCCTCTGCAATCAGGGGGAGGTGTCCCAGTCTTTCGCCTAAGGCTCGGAAGAATTTCAGCCCCGGCCCCTGTACCCAACTGCCGCCTCTGGCGTCCTCTGCACCGAAGGGGATTTCCCAGTGGGCTGCAAAGCCGCGAAAATGGTCGATGCGCAGCATATCCACATCTTCCAGATTTTTGCGGATGCGGTTCACCCACCAGAAGAAGTCGGTTTTTTCGTGTTGTTTCCAGTTGTAAAGGGGGTTGACCCAAAGCTGACCCGTTTCGCTGAAATAATCCGGCGGTACCCCTGCCACCGAGCGGGGAAAGCCAAGCCCCTTATTATCCAACTGGAATAAGCTCTGATTGGCCCAGACGTCGGCACTGTCGAAGGCTACAAAAATCGGTGCGTCCCCGATGATAGAGATGCCCTTTTCGTTGGCATAGGCTTTTAATCTCCGCCATTGCCGATGGAAGATATATTGCAGAAAAATTTCCTTTTCAATGGGCTCGGAAAGAAGCCGCCCCCATTTTTTCAAAGAAGCGCCGTTGCGTTTGCGTAATGGTGCGGGGAAGGTGTTCCATGCGGCAGCGAAATAATAACCCTCCGGTTCTTCTGCCGATAATGCCGCCCCTGCCGCCTCACATTCCGCCAGAAAGGGCAGGAAACCGTCTGCTTCGTTCTCTTTTTGCCGCTCTGCCTGAAAATAAGCCTTTAATGCCAGAAAGAGGGCATAATCCTCCAGCCAGAAGGCATTTTCCTGCTGAAAGGCGCTATAATCGGCAGGCGGGGTTGTTTTTTTGAAATTTTGGAAAGCTTTTTCAAAAAGAGGTCCTTTGATTTCCGCCGCCTTTTTATAATTGACACGGGAAACGGCAGGCAGTGTGACCGATATATCTGTTTTTGTCAAAAGCCCTTCTTCCGCCAATGCCTCCGGGCTGATGAGCAGCGGATTGCCGGCAAAGGCGGAACAGCTCTGATAAGGCGAGCCGCCATGATCTGTGGGGCAAAGGGGCAATACCTGCCAAAGGCTCTGACAGGCCGCTTCCAGCCGGTCGATAAAATCATAGGCTGCCTGCCCCAAATCCCCGATGCCGTAAAGGGAAGGCAGGCTGGTAGGGTGTAGTAAAATACCGCTTTTTCTTTTTGTAGACATAGGCAAATGCTCCTTATTTCAAAGATGAGATGGAAAAAAGTATGTTTTTCCGTGGAAAAAAATCCCTGTTTTTTGCTTTTTTTATTGTAGCAATCATTTTATGGTTTCACAAGTATCAGGGGTTTTATTCTTTTTTTGCTTGTCAAAAATTGCATTTACTGCCAGTCAATGATAGGTGTTTTTTTCACAGAAAAACAAACAATAACAAAGCAATCAGAAAAATTGCAAAAGGAATGTCAAAAGGAGGGAACCTTATGTTTGGCAAGAAAACCGGTCTTTTTGCGGCTTTGGCTGTGGCAGTGATGCTTTTGGGCGGCTGCGGGCAGGCAGGCAACAACTTAGGCGGCGCAACAGGCAATGGCGGCGGCAACGGCACAGGCAATGAAAGCACCTTCGGCGGCGGCAACAATGGCGGCAGCGGCAATAACAACGGCAACGGCAGCGAAGGCGGTTACGGCAGCGGCGGTGCCACATTCTGGGACGGTCATGGCGTCAACGGCGGCAGTTCTATTTATTGGGACGGCTACGGCGTCAATGGCGGCAGACCCATGATAGCTTCCGGCGATACAGGGCGCAACACCTACGGTATGCGGACAGACGGCTTAGGCAATAACGCCGGAAGAGCCATGGATAACATGACCAACGGACAAACAGGCAGTGCCATGAACTAATCCCCTTATCATGGAACGGAGAAAAGGCGTGAAGGATTTCACGTCTTTTTTCTATGGGGAAGTATAAAAAAGGAAGGAGAGTCCATACTAAAACAGAAAGGGGCGGTCACATGACGCAAAAAATGAAAACGTGCATCATAGGGCTGGGAACGGGCTTTGTCAATGGGCTGTTTGGCAGTGGCGGCGGTACGATTGTCGTGCCTGCCATGGAGCGTATTTTGGGCGCAGAGGAGCATCGGGCGCACGCGACAGCCATTGCTGTTATATTGCCGTTGTCTGTACTTTCCCTTCTCATTTATCTTTGGCGGGGGGATATGTCCGCCGTATGGCAGATTGCGCTTTCGGCCTCTGTGGGCGGATTGGCAGGCGGCGTAACGGGAGCGAAGCTGTTGGATAAGGTCAGTGGGCTTTGGCTGCACCGTATATTCGGCGGCTTTATGCTGGCGGCGGCAGTGAGGCTGCTATTATGATGTGGGGTGTAGTGCTGATTGGCTTTTGCTCCGGCATCATCAGCGGTATGGGTATCGGCGGCGGAACCATACTGATTCCTGCTTTGCTGTTTTTGACGGGCATTACCCAACAGCAGGCCCAAGGGGTAAATCTGATTTACTTTATCCCCACGGCCATCACAGCGCTCATCACCCATCGTAAGGAAGGAAATCTTTCTATACAAATGGCTAAGCCGCTGGCGTTGCTGGGGCTGATGGGTGCGGCGGCAGGGGCTTTTTTGGCAGTTTCCGTGAAAGCGCAGATGCTGCGGCGGTTATTTGGCGTTTTTTTGTTTTTGATGGGGTGCAGTGAAATGTGCAAAAAAAATCAAACATAAAAAGGAGAGAGTATCTATGGAAAAAGACGATTTTATTAAATTAAAGCTGAAATTTGCCCAGGCAGATGTGGAGGGCAAGATTGCCATTTATACGGAAACACCGGGCTTGAATACCACCCAGTATAAGGAATTGCTGCGTATGTATCCCTATGACCGCATCGACGATTTGGAGAAGGCATTGAGTAAGCTGTAAGGGAAAAATTTGAATTTATTGCCGTTTGCGGTATCTTCCTTTTCAAAGATGTGGTATAATGTTCACGAAAGCAATGAGCCGTGCGGGCAGATATGCGTAAACAGACCGCCGGTTGCTTGCAAACGGCGGTCTGTTTACGCATATCTGCCCATAGGGCGAAAGCCCGTGATGAGCAGGCAGAAGCCTGCGAATACGCACGGCGAAAGGCGAGAAATGGAAAGAGCGCCGATGCCGTGGCAGATGGCTTCGTGGTAACGGGTACGCCGAACGCAGAGGGCTACTACACCCTTGAAG
>JAFWWO010000054.1 GCA_017523325.1 Anaerotignum sp.
ACGGCGAGCTCAGTTTCGGCGGCAACATCGTGACCGCGGCAAGCGCGAACGGCAGCACCCTTACCTACAGCGCCAAAGCCTCCGCCTCCGGCAGCACGGATACGATCACGATCCCGGTCACCGGCGCGAAGAATTACAACAACTACGAGGTCACAGTTACCATCACCGCCAAGGATAGGGATGACGCTGGCGTTTCCATCACGGGTGACAATGAGATCACCTACGGCAACGCAGGTTTCGTGCTCACTGCCAGAGTGACGACTCCGGGCACGGGTACCGGCACATGGGAATGGGACAGCAGCGATAAGACAGTGGCGACGGTGGATAATAACGGCAACGTCACCATCTTGGCTGCCGGTACAACCACCATCACCGCGAAGTATGAGTCCGACACCACTGCGGGGCAAGATACTATCACTTTGACTGTGAACCGGAAGACCATCACCGAGGAGGACTTCACCCTGCCCATTGAAGCCAAGACCTATAATGCCTCCGAGCAGACCCAGGCGGTTGCGTCTTCCACGCTGACGAAAGACGTCGATTACGAGATCAAATACGAGAACAACATCAACGCCGGAACAGCCAGCTACACCATCACCGGCAAGGGCAACTACGACGGCACCATCAATAAGACCTTTACCATCCAAAAAGCCGTTCCTACAGTTTCCGACGTGACTGTGACCGCCCCGACTACGGTGTACAACAGCAACACCATCACGGACATCACCCTGGGCTTCACCGATAATCCCTCCGGCGGCTCCATCCAACTGGACGACGGTCAGACGCTGGAGGTCGGCACGAAGGACTATAACTGGACCTACACGCCGAAGGATTCGGATATCGCAAATTACAGCACCGTCACCGGCAAGGTGAGCATCACGGTCCAGGCGGCTCCCGTGAAGCCCACGATCACAACAAATTCCCTGCCCAACGGCAGAGTGGGCAGCGCCTACAACTTCACGCTGGAAGCGCCCGGAACGTGGTCCATCACGTGGTCTTACACCGGAACGATGCCTGACGGTCTGAATATGGACAACGACGGTAAGATTACCGGTACGCCGACGACGGAAGAGACCAAAACCATTACTGTAAAAGCCGAGAATTCCGAAGGCGAGGATACGAAGGACTTCACCATCACCATTCTACCCAAGAGCAGCGGCGGTGGCGGCGGAGGCGGCGGTGGAGTCGAAGCTCCCATTACGAAGTACACGTTGACTTACGAAACCAATGGCGGCAGTGCGGTTGCGGCTACTAAACACGATGACGGCACGACGGTCAATCTCACCGCAACGCCCACCAAAGAGGGATATTCCTTTGACGGTTGGTATGCAGACGCAGCTTTGACGAGCAAGATCACTTCTGTCAAAATGGATGGCGACAAGACCGTTTACGCAGGGTGGAAAGAAGCTGACAAGCCCACACGCCCCTCAAATCCTTTTACGGACGTAGCAAAGGGCATGTATTACTATGATGCTATACTGTGGGCGATAAACCACGATCTGCAAATCACCAGTGGCACCGGCGCAACTATATTTAGTCCGAATGCTACTTGCACCAGAGGTCAGATTATGACTTTCCTTTGGAGAGCGGCGGGCCGCCCGGAACCGATGGGAAATAATAATCCTTTTGCCGACGTAGAGGCCGACGCCTATTATTATAAGGCTGTGATGTGGGCGTTGGAAAAGGGCTTCACAAAGGGCACAAGCGCTACGACGTTCAGCCCGAACGCTGGCTGTACTCGTGGACAGGTGATGACCTTCTTGTACCGCTATGAGAACGCACCTATCCTCGGCGGCATGGCAAACCCGTTTAACGACGTGGCAAGAGGCGCATACTATTATGATGCCGTTCTGTGGGCGGTAAATCACGATCCACAGATCACCAACGGCACCAACGCAACCACGTTCAGCCCCGATGCTATCTGCACAAGAGGTCAGATCGTGACTTTCCTCTATCGGGATATGAACGGGAAATAAAAAGCAAATAATCATAGCAATATGGCGGCAGGGAGAGATCCTTGCCGCCGTTCTTTGGCTTTACAAAAAAGAGCGAGAAGTGATTACAGCACTTCTCGCTCTTTTTTGTGATTTTTCTGACAGCCATTTGATTTCAGTTTCCATACTGTTTTATGGGTAGCTATTTTAAGGGTAGCTATAAAATGATTTTCCGTTTTTTCTGGCACGGATTTATTATATTATAAAATGTTTTAGGATTTGTTGTCTTCCTCAATCATACGGTATCCCACGCCAACTTCTGTAAAAATATATTCGGGGGAGGCAGGGTTTTTCTCCAATTTTCGGCGGATATTGGCCATATTGACCCGCAAAATCTGATTATCCTTAATGGCGTAAGGCCCCCAAAGCTCTGTGATGATAAAATCATAGGTCAAAACACGGCCGGCACTTTTGGCTAATAGGGAAACAATTTTGAATTCGATTTGGGTCAGGTGGACATCGTTTTCGTCAACGGTAACTTTCCGTTTTTCAAAATCAATTTTCAAACCTTTGGCGGCAAAAACATCGCCCATATGTGTATTGCCGCTGTTTTGGACACTATGCCGCAATGCGGTACGAATTCTTGCCAGAAGTTCGGAGGTGCCAAAGGGTTTGGCGATATAATCATCTGCCCCCAAATCAAGGGCTTCCACCTTATCTCCTTCCTCGCCGCGAGCGGAAACAACAATAACCGGCACCTGCGACCATTCTCTGATTTTTTTCAATATTTCAATCCCGTCCATATCCGGCAATCCCAAATCCAACAAAATCACATCAGGACAGTGGGAGGGTATCATGGAAAGGGCTTCTCCTGCCGTTTTTGCCAACAAAGGTGTATAATCATTGGCTTTTAATGTGGCGGCAATAAAGTTGCTGATGGCGTTTTCGTCTTCGATGATCAGTACCTTAATTCGATTCGGCATAGTTCACTTCTCCTTTCATAGGCAGTACAAAGGTAAAGCTGGCACCGCCGGATTGTTTATTCTCTGCAAAAATTTTGCCGTCATGGGCCAATATAATGGATTTGCAGATGGAAAGACCAATGCCAATGCCACGGTTGGAATCACTGGCACCAACGGCTGCTTTTCCGTCAAAAATA
The DNA here is from genome assembly GCA_017523325.1 of Anaerotignum sp. GTDB lineage: Bacteria > Bacillota > Clostridia > Lachnospirales > Anaerotignaceae > Anaerotignum_A. The sequence goes on from JAFWWO010000054.1 coordinate 3,094, forward strand.
TCCGGTATTCTGGCGGGGTCGATTCCCTTGCCATGGTCAGATACAGTGAATACGGCGCCGTTATTTCTTTTGGAAACCTTCAGCACAATAGGCAGAGAACTGCCGGAATGGCGAATGGCATTTTCCATCAGGTTAATCAGTACCTGTTCGACCAGTGTGGCGTCCATGGGTACGATGAGTACCTCATCAGGCACACTAACTTCAATTTTCGCATGAGGGAACCGTTTGCGTGTACGAGAAACGGCCTCGCCCACAACCTCCTCCACGATTTCTTCCTGTTTTTTCAACTTTGTGCCACTGTCGCTGATTTTGGTGACGGAAAGCAGGTTTTCTACCATATGAATCAGCCATTCTGCGTCTTGATAAATATCCCGCAACAGCTTTTGACTCACATCTTCGTTCAAATGGGTCCTATTCTCCATAAGAGTTGCGGTGGAGCCAAGAATACCTGTTAGCGGGGTACGCAGGTCATGGGAAACTGCCCGCAAAAGATTGCTCCGCATTTTTTCTTTTTCCGTTTCCAAAAGGATTTGCTGGGCCTGCTCCATAATTTGTTGGCGTTGCAAGGCCAGTATGGTTTGGGAAATCATGACATCAATAAAGCCATAAGTATGCTCTAAAATATACTTAGAGTGGTTGAACAGCAACCCAATGACACCATAAGTGGTGGTTTCCGTAGAAATAGGGAAGTAAGTTCCTTTGCAGTTTTGCGTACGCTGTTCTACATCCTGCCCTGTGGGGCAATTTTTTTCAAAAGCGGCAAATGCCACTTGCTTTTCCAGAATGCTGTCTAATATCTGCTCGTCTTTTTCCTGCATTGCCTTAATGTATTTCTTTTGGGGTTGAAGGGGAGAGCCCAGATAAAACACAACACTGCATTGATTTGCGTTGAAAAAATACTCTGTTGCCATTTTCAGTATCATATCTAAATCATTGGCGGTCAAGAACGCCTTACTCATTTCATTCAGGGTTTCTGCTCGTTTTTTCCCTTCCGCAGAAAGGACAGCCGCTTTTTTAACTTTTGCCGTCAATGCGCTGACAAGAATAGACATCAATAGCAGTAAGGCAAAGGTAAGGGGATAGCCTGCTATGCTGAAGTTTAAGGCAAAAAAGGGGTAAGTAAAGAAAAAGTTCGTACCGACGACACCGCCGATGGAGGCTAAAATACCCCAGAAATATCCGTTCGTCATAACGGAGGTAACGGCAACACCCAGCATATACATACCGAAAATATTATCATTGATGACAGATACCTCCGCCAAGCAAAGGGCGAAGGAGGTAGCAATCAAATAAATCAATATTGTTTTGAATAAATCAACCAGCATATTCATGGGGTCAAAATTGCTGATGAATCTTTTATAAAGTCGTTTCATACTGTTTCTCCGTATCAGATTTATTTTTCACATAATGGTATTATACACCAATTTTAGCCAAAAGAAAACGGAGAACTTACGGCATGGACAAAAACCTTCGGACAAATTATTTTGATAGATTGCAAAGGGAGAAATGGTTTGATATAATAAATATCAGTGTGTAAAGCAACAGTTGAAAAAGGAGAATTCGTAAATGAAAAAACCGTTTGTTACAGTACAACAGGCAAAAAAAATCATCGAACAATATCCTACGCCCTTTTATCTGTATGATGAAAAGGGGATTCGGGAGAATGCCAGAAAGGTCAATGCCGCATTTTCATGGAATAAAGGCTTTAAGGAATATTTTGCCGTAAAAGCCACTCCTACGCCTGGTATCCTGAAAATTTTGCAGGAAGAGGGCTGTGGTGCGGACTGCTCCTCTTATACGGAACTGATGATGGCAGAGGCCATTGGTGCCAAAAGCCACGATATCATGTTTTCCTCGAATGTGACACCGGCGGAGGATTTTGTGCTGGCGGCGAAATTAGGTGCCATCATCAATTTTGATGATATTACGCATATTCCGTTTTTTGAAAAACTGGCGTCCATTCCGGAAACCGTCTGCTGTCGGTATAATCCCGGCGGTGTGTTTCAGGTAAGTAATGATATTATGGATCATCCCGGTGATGCAAAATACGGTATGACCAAGGAGCAAATCAAAGAAGCCTTCCGTATGTTGAAGGAAAAGGGTGCAAAGCATTTTGGGATTCATTCCTTTCTTGCCAGCAGCACCAGCTCTAACGACTATTATCCCATGCTTGCAAAGATTTTGTTTGAATTGGCAGTGGAATTAAAAAAGGAGTTGGATATCCATATTGCCTTTATCAATCTTTCCGGCGGTGTCGGTATCCCCTATGAGCCTGATGAGGAACCTTGTGATATTATGGCCATCGGTCAGGGTGTGAAAAAGGTCTATGAGGAGATTTTCTTGCCGGAGGGTATGGATGATGTGGCTATTTTCACGGAAATGGGGCGGTATATGCTGGCGCCTTACGGCAGTCTTTTGGCGACGGCAATCCATGAAAAGCACATCTATAAAGAATACATTGGTTTGGACGCCTGCGCGGCAAATTTGATGCGGCCGGCTATGTATGGGGCGTACCATCACATTACGGTGCTGGGTAAGGAAGATGCACCTTGTGACCATAAGTATGATGTGACCGGCGGTTTGTGTGAAAACAACGATAAATTCGCCATTGACCGTATGCTCCCTAAAATTGAGTTGGGTGATATTCTGTATATCCATGACACCGGCGCTCACGGGCACGCTATGGGTTATAACTATAACGGAAAATTGCGTTCTGCCGAGCTATTGCTGAAAGAAGACGGTTCTGTGGAATTGTTGCGCAGAGCGGAAACGGAAAAGGATTATTTCGCCGTATTTGATTTTACGGGGTTGTTCTAAAATAACATGAAAGGCTACTGATGATTCAGTAGCCTTTTTGATATGTGTTTACTTCAAGTATGTGTTCATATATGCTTCCCGAATATCTTGGGGTACCAGACTACCGCCGGTGGCCCAAGGAATGTGAACAGCATTGGCCATTTTGTCCTCCAGACCCATTTTTTTGATATAATCCTTCATTTCTTGGGATTTCATCAGCTGTACGGGACCCCAGAAGGAGGCACAGGCGGAGGGTTCTAAGAAGATATTCTCTGTATTGACAATATCCCGCATCAAATCATAAATGCGGTAATCTTCCAAAGAAAGCTCTCCGGCAAGGAGATGATTCATCACGCCGCCGACAAAGCCGGAAGCCCGACCGACAGCCAAACCGTCTGCATGGGTTTGACCGCTTAGACCGAAGTCTTGTACAGAAACCTCATTTTGCAGACCGGACGCCATGCCGACCAGCATACAGGGGGCCTGCGTGGGCTCAATGAAGAAAATATGCACGTTATCCCCGAAAAGCTGCTTGAAGCCGAAAGCAACGCCGCCGGGGGCGCCGCCCACACCGCAGGGGATATAGACGAACAGAGGGTGTTCGCCATCAACCGTGATATTCTTTTCGGCAAACTGTTTCACAATGCGTTTTACCGCCACGGCATAGCCCATGAAAAGGGTGACGGAGTTTTCATCGTCTACAAAATAGCTATTGGGGTCTGCATCGGAATTTTTACGACCGACTTCAACAGCCTTACTGTAATCATCATCGTATTCCACGACCTCGGCACCTCTTTGGCGAAGGAGGTCTTTTTTCCATTGCTTTGCATCGGCAGACATATGAACAATCACATGAAAGCCCAAAGCCGCACTCATAATGCCGATGCTCATACCCAAATTGCCGGTGGAGCCTACTTGGATTTTGAACTTGCTGAAAAATTCCTTAAATGCAGGGGAGGCAAATACGCTGTAATCATCGGTGGTTTTTACCATTCCGTGTGCCAAAGCCAAATCTTCTGCGTGCTTGAGCACTTCATAGATACCGCCTCTTGCCTTGATAGAGCCGGAAATCGCCAGATGGCTATCCTGTTTCAAAAACAATCTGCCGGGGATGGTAGTGGCATATTCCTCCTCCAGCTTCTTTTTCATGTTGGGAATTTCCGTCAAGGGGGATTCAATCAACCCGTTGGTCGGCACTGTTTCGGGAAATACTTTCATAATAAAGGGGGCAAAGCGTGCCAATCTTGCCTCTGCATCATCGATATCCGCCATGGTAATATCCATTTTTGCCAATGCGTCCGCTATTTTTTGCAAATTTTCATTGATCCAAACAACTTCCTTGCCTTCTGCTACCTGTTTGAGCAAATCGACATTTTTTACCTTGCTCCAAAGTGCTTGATCCACAAAAAAACCTCCTTTAAGCTATTGTTTTTGGCTATTTTTCTAATTTTATAGTAGCATATCCCCATATTCAGTGCAAGGAGAATGTTCGGATATGGATACAAGCAATGGAAGCACATTGACAGAAAATAGCGAAAATAGTATACTCAAAATAGAAAATTCTCAATAAGGAGGAAGCAGATTCTATGGAAAGAGTACGGCAATTTATTTCTGCAATATTAGCCGGAATGTTGATTGGTATGGGTGGAACAGTATATCTGTCCCAATCCAATCCGGTGGTGGGTAGTTTTTTGTTTGCCATTGGCTTGTTTACCATTGTTGCATTTGGGTTACATTTGTTTACCGGTAAAATAGGGTATTTACCTTTCCAAAGTCCGATATATTTATTAGAACTGGGCATCACCTGGCTGGGCAATCTGATTGGTACCTTCCTTACGGCGACCATGGTGCAAAACAGCCGGATTTATGAAGGCATGGCGGAAAAGGTGGACAATATTACGGCGATTAAATTAAACGATAATTTTCTGAGTATTTTCCTGCTGGCGATTTTCTGCGGTATGCTGATGTTTATCGCCGTGGATATTTTCAAAACACAGCAGGGCTCAACACTACGGTTTATCGGTATTTTTGTGCCTGTTATGGTCTTTATTCTCAGCGGGTTTGAGCACGTTATTGCAAATATGTTTTACTTTAGTCTTGCAAAATCATGGAGTGCACATTGCCTGGCGGCAGTTGTTGTAATGACATTGGGCAATAGTGTGGGTGGTATGCTGATACCGCTATATTTGAAGCTATTCAAACAGAGATAAAAATGTGGGGAGAAAACAATCTCCCCATTTTTTCTTTATGGAAAGGTGAAGTATGAAAGATTTTGATGAATTGGAACACATCAGTGAACCGCTTTTACAGTGGTATCAACAAAATGCCCGTGTCCTGCCGTGGCGTGAGAGCAAAAATCCGTATCACATCTGGGTTTCGGAAATCATGCTCCAGCAAACAAGGGTAGAGGCGGTAAAGCCTTACTATGAAAAGTTTTTGCAGACCTTGCCAACGGTACGCCATTTGGCGGAGGCAGAGGAAGAAACACTGTTGAAGCTATGGGAGGGATTGGGCTATTACAGCCGTGTGCGAAATATGCAAAAGGCGGCACAACAGGTCATGGAGGAATACGGCGGGGAAATCCCTGCCGATTATACTGCCCTTTTGGGATTAAAAGGGATTGGCTCCTATACAGCCGGCGCCATAGCGTCCATTGCTTTTTCGTTACCCCATCCCGCTGTAGACGGTAACGTACTGCGGGTTATGTCCAGACTAACGGCGGACGAAGGGGATATTGCCGCTGCCGCCACGAAAAAAGGGTGGGAGGAACGTATTTTGGAGATACTGCCCATAGATAACCCCGGCCGGTGGAACCAAGCCATCATGGAGTTGGGAGCAACAGTTTGCTTGCCCAATGGGGCACCAAAATGTGCCGTTTGTCCCCTTCGTAAATATTGTAAGGCCTATGAAAGAAACCAAACTACGGTCTTTCCCGTAAAAGCCAAGAAAAAGCCCAGAACCATAGAGCATTTGACTGTGTTTTTTATGGCATATCAAAATAAAATTGCCCTTGTGAAACGTCCGTCAACAGGGCTGTTGGCAAATCTTTGGGAATTGCCGAATCTTTCGCAGGACAAAGAGATCTCTGCGGCTTTTAGTGAATGGGGCATCAAAAAAGGGGAAATCCTCCCAATGAAGGAGCAAAAGCATATTTTTACCCACGTGGAGTGGCGGATGGAATGTTATTTTGTCAATGTTATGGAGAAAACAGAGTCCCCGCTTTTATGGGTCAACAAAGATGCGGCAGAGGCAGAATATGCGTTGCCTTCCGCCTTTAAGAAGATATGGCAGGAGGGCATAGAAAGGCTGAAGGAAATATGAATATAGCAGATGAAATCAAGAGATATAAGCCTATCAATGCCGAGGAAAAGGCAGAATGGGAAATCATAAAGGCCTTTTTGGAGGAAAAAGGCGAGTTGGCGCTGACTAGGGCAAGCCAACTGGCGCATTTTACTTCAACGGCTATGATTTTCAATGAAGCAAAGAATAAGCTGTTGATGGTGCATCATAATATCCATCACACATGGGCTTGTGTAGGCGGCCATGCAGACGGTATGGCGGACTTATTGCAGGTGGCGCTGAAAGAAGCGGAGGAGGAAACGGGCCTTTCCCGTGTGACACCTATTACGGAGGAAATCCTTTCTCTGGACATTCTTCATGTGGCAAAGCATTATAAAAGAGGGGAATACGTTCCCGATCATTTACACTTGAACGCCACTTATGGACTGATGGCATCAGAGGGAGAAACGCTGCAAATCAAAAAAGACGAAAACTCCGGTGTGCAATGGGTACCCATTTCCAAGCTGAAGGATTATACAAAAGAGGAAGAATTTGTCAGAGTATACAAAAAAGTAATTAAAAAAGCTATTAAATGATAATAATTATCCATTGTTTTTTTATTTGGAACGGAATATAATATATGATAAAGCAGAATACTTGACGGAACTTATCCTGTGGTTGCAGCTTATGTTCGGCTGTTATGACACTTTTTGAGGGAGATATCTTTATTAAAAATATCGGTGTTCCATCTTTTTTTGTGGATATGGTGCAATTCTGGAATGGAGTATATTTATGGCGGAAAATACGTCTCCTTCTGTCAGGGTAGCTCTGGCGGAGGACAGAAAAGATTTTTATAGACTTTGGAAAATTTGCTTTGGGGATAGCGATGCCTTTTGTGATTGGTTCTTTTCCCGACGTTTTGTTCCGGAATACTCTGTTTGTCTGGAACAGGAGGAAATCCTCAGCTGTATGCAAAGCTTCCCTTATACCTTCCGAATTCGAGGGAAGCAAATACCCGGCGCTATGCTGTGCGGCGTTTCCACCCATCCCGACCATCGGAAAAAAGGGTATATGGGAGAGATATTTCGCTATGAAATGAATTTATTGCGGCAAAAGGGCTGTTTGGTAGCACCCCATACACCGGCGGTGCTGGAAAGCTATTTTTCTTTCGGTCATTTTCCTGTGGCAGATGCCGCTTATTTAGAAAGTCAGTGTGTGCCCTTTGTACCGCAATCGGAAAATATGCACACCATAGAAAAACAGGAGTGGGAAAATTTATTCCCCCTGTATCGGGAGTTTGCCGCAAAGTATAGTGGTATCGTGGATAGGACGAAAGAGGATTTTTTGCGAAAATGTGCGGATTATGCCGCGGACGGCGGAAAATGTTCTGCATATATTGAGAATAACGAAATCAAAGGCTATGGCTTTTATTATCAAACGGAGACCGACTTGACCTGTGTTGAGGCTGTTGCGAAGGACGGTTATTACCACGCCTTAACGGAGGGGCTATTTGCTCTTGCGGAAGGTTGTCGGTTTTCGGCAAAACTGCCGCCGGAGCTGTATCTGTCCTTTCCTTTTGCAAAGCTGAAAAAGCGGCAAAAGGGCGTTATGGGGCTTTGTAACCTTTCAGCGCTAATGCAGGCGTTGGATATGGTGTTTCCTTATGCTTTTCGTGTGCAAGATGCGGTGGTTGGGGAAAATAACGGTTGCTTTGATTGTAAGGGCGACCAAAGCGGTGAACCGCCTGTGTTTGAAATCTCCGCCGGCCATCTGTTGCAGGTGTTGGTGGGGTATCGTACCCTTGAAGAATTAAGAGAACATATCCGTATATTTGCAGAGGAGAAATTCGCTGAGATAAACGAATATCTTCCTAAATGTCGTTGTTATATCATAGATGAATATTAAAAATGGAGGCTGTTTTTATGCCGGAATCACAATGCTTGGAGTTGGAAAAAGTGACAACAGAAACAGAATTGGTGTTTCAGCCCATTACGCTGGAAGCAAAAAAGACCATTGAGCATTATACAAAACCATGGATGCTGGAGTGTTCCGATCTTTCCTTCACGAACCTTTTTATTTGGGGTGCTGACGGGAAAATGGAATATGCGGAAAAAGACCATGTGCTGTATATTAAGCTGGATTTTGCGGGCGTACCTGTTTTCCTTTGGGCACCTATACCAGAATACGGTGTTGCGGTGGATTATCGCAAAGCGGTGTATGATGGGATTGCCTATATGAAAAAAATCGGGACAGAGCCGACCTTCCGCTCGGTTTGGACGCCTTTTCGGGATAAAATGCTGGAGGCCTGTCCGGAACTATTTTCTGTTCCAACGGATATTGCTTGGGACTATGTATATACCAGAGAAAGCCTTGCCACGTTAAAGGGCAAAAAGCTCCATGGCAAGCGGAATCATATCAATAAATTCCTGTCCCTTTATCCGGATTATGAATATAGGAAGTTGGAGAAAAGCATGATTGCCGATTGCATGGCGTTATATAAGCATTGGAGTGAGGAAAAAGACGAGCCGACCATGGCACTGGAGGACGAAAAGCGTTCTGTACTCCTTGCATTGAACCATATGGAAGAATTAGGCTTAACAGGCGGTACCATTTATATCGATGGAAAGTTGTGTGCCTTTACAGTAGGGGAGCGGCTGCACCCGCATATGCAGTTGATCCATATCGAAAAGGCGGATACGGAGATAGAAGGGCTGTATCCCATGATCAATCAGCAGTATGTACTCCATGAATGTGAAGGGGCAGAGTTGATTAACCGTGAGGAGGACATGGGTATCGAAGGAATGCGAAAGGCAAAACACTCCTACCACCCGGTTAAAATGATTGAAAAACATATGCTCAGCACCAGAGATTTATCAGAAGTAAAGGGCATCTGGGGCAAAGAGGAATAAAAAAGTTTTTGTTTTGAAGAAATGATTTGTTTCATAAGCTGAAAAGAAAAGGGGATTTTCAATGGATTTCCTGAATGCTTTGAAACAAATCATTTTTCGTTTGGGCTATGGCGGGGTTTTTGTGACAACAGCACTGGAATATGGTTGTTTTCCCGTTTCCAGTGAAATACTTTTGCCCTTTATTGGGTATGTAACATCGCAAAACCAGCAAAGCCTGCTGTTTACCATTCTTTTCGCTACGGCAGGTGGTGTTTTGGGCAGTGTTGGGTGTTATTCTATCGGCAGAATAGGGGGGCGCTGTTTAGAGCGGCTGGCAGGGCGTTTTCGCACCATTCGACTGGGAATCCGACGGGCCCAAGCCGTTTTCCGTAAATATGGCGGGGCCTCTGTTTTTTTCGCCAGATTATTCCCCATTGCCCGCACCTACATATCTTTCCCGGCAGGTATGGCGAAAATGCCGTTTTTGCCATTTTGCGTATATACTGCGTTGGGAGCTTTTCTTTGGAATACGGCGTTGATTTCGGGCGGATATTTTTTGGGGAGTCATTGGGAAAGTGCAAAGAGCATATTGGGACAGCATAAAATGCTTTTCTGGGTGCTGCTCGTCCTATTATTGCCGGTACTTATTTTCAAAAAGAGAAGGGATTAAAAAGAGGTCCATTCCGAAGAATGGACCTTTTTTGTGAACATGATTATTTGAAGTATCTGTTATACAGACCCAAGAAAGCTTTGCCGTGTCTTGCTTCGTCACGAGCCATTTCATGTACTGTGTCATGGATGGCGTCCAGATTTGCAGCTTTTGCTCTCTTCGCCAGATCTGTTTTACCTGCTGTTGCGCCGTTTTCGGCATCAATACGCAGTTCCAAGTTTTTCTTTGTGGAATCGGTTACTACTTCGCCCAAAAGTTCTGCGAATTTTGCAGCGTGTTCAGCTTCTTCCCAAGCAGCCTTTTCATAGTATAGACCTACTTCGGGATAGCCTTCTCTATGTGCCACTCTCGCCATCGCCAGATACATACCGACTTCAGTACATTCGCCTTCAAAGTTTGCTCTCAAATCAGCCATAATATCTTCGCTGGCACCCTGTGCAACGCCGATCACATGCTCAGCAGCCCATTCCATTTCGCCGTCTTTCTGTTCTACAAATTTATCTGCACCAACGTGACAAACGGGACATTCAGCGGGAGCAGAATCACCTACATGAACATAACCACAAACAGAACATACAAATTTTTTCATTTTCATTTCCTCCTTATCTTATACAATTAAATTATAAATCATTGTTACTTGATAATGATTATAAATTAGAACAAAAGAATTGTCAATAGAAAAATAAAAAAATTGCAATCATTTTTATAAAAAATATGGTAAACTTAGTTTTAATAAGCCCAAAAGAGGAAAATACTGTGTTGAAACAGCTTTTTCCGTGCATTACAGGGAACAAAAATGAGGAGGACTACGATGACTGAACTGCAACTCAATGGCATTTACCATGGATTTTTATTAGAGAAAACAGAAGAAATTAAAGATATTCATAGCACGGCTTATTTATTTGTCCATCAGGGCAGTGGTGCGAGGCTGTTGTATTTGAAAAATACCGACCATAATAAGGTGTTTTCCGTTGCCTTCAAGACCCCACCTACGGACGATTGCGGCACCCCCCATATTTTGGAGCATTCCGTACTTTGCGGCTCCAGAAAATATACGGCAAAAGACCCCTTTAATGAATTGGCAAAGGGTTCTTTGAATACCTTTCTCAATGCCATGACCTATGCGGATAAAACCATGTATCCCGTTGCCAGTTGCAATGAGAAAGATTTTCATAATTTGATGGATGTATATTTGGACGCTGTATTTTTCCCAAAGATATATGAAAAAAAGGAGATTTTTCAGCAAGAGGGCTGGCGATACCTCTTAAAGGATAAAAATGCACCGCTGGAGATCACCGGTGTGGTCTATAACGAAATGAAAGGGGCATTATCCGATCCGGAGAGTTTGCTCAACAATGCCATTTCTCGTTCTGTTTTCGGCAAAACTACCTATGGCTTTGAATCAGGCGGGGATCCGATGGCAATCCCCGATTTGACCTATGAGGCTTTTTTGGAATTTCATCGAAAAAACTATCATCCTTCCAATGCCTATTTCTATCTCTATGGTGATATGGATATCATCCCATGTTTGCAGCAGATACATGAGGGTTATCTTTCTGCCTTTACACGGTCTGATGCCTTGCCGGAAATTTTGGAAACGGTTTGTGAGAAAAAGGGGGAGATGCTCCATGAAACCTATCCTGTATCGGAGGAGGGGGAAGGTGGCGGCACTTATCTTTCCTATAATCTGAAGGTAGGTAAATGCACCGATCCGGAGCGTATTCTGGCGTTGCAGATATTGTCCTATCTATTGTTGGAAACCAATGCTTCACCCTTGAAAACAGCCCTTTTGAATGCCGGTATTTGCGACGAAACAGAAGGGTGGTTTGATTCTTCTACCTATGAAATGGTGTTTAGTGTAATTGGGAAAAATGGGTCTGCTGAAAAAGCGGAGGAATTCATTCATATTATCAACAGAGAATGGGAACGGCTTGCAAAGGAAGGCATTCCGCAGGATTTGCTGGAAAGTGCTTTGCGAAAATTTGAGTTTTTACTGAAAGAGGAGGACTATGGTCCTACGCCCAAGGGGTTGATTTATTGCTCTCGATTGATGAAAAGCTGGCTTCACGGGAAAGAGCCTTTTGGTAGCCTGCGTGTTTTGGAAATCATCAAAAAACTGAAACAGGAGAGCCGCAATGGCTATTTTGAAAAACTGCTCCATGCTGTTTTTCTGGAAAATACAGACAAAACCTATGTTGTTTTTACACCGGAAAAAGGAAAGCAAAAAAAGGAAGCAGAGCAGCTTGCAAAACGCCTGCAAGAGAAAAAAGCTCGTTTTACAGAGTCCGATTTGAACCAAATTGCACAGGAGGCGAAAAATCTGGAGCAATTCCAAAAGACGGAGGATTCGCCGGAGGTTTTGGCACAGATTCCATTGTTGGAGATTGGGGAAATTGAAGAAAAACCGCTTCTCGTGGAATATGAGAAACCGTTACCGGAAAAAGACAATCCCTTGTTATTTGTGCCGATGGAAAGCAATGGCATTGTCTATATAAAACTGCATTTTGATATTGCCCAAGCTCCTCAGGAATTGATTCCGTATGCAGGGCTGTTGGCTGATTTATTGGGGAAAATGGATACGGAACGATATGCTTTCCATGAACTGCCCACAGTCATCAATCAGACGTTTGGCGGTTTTTCCCTCCGGAACAATGTTTATCAGAAAAATGTATCGGAGGTGCGTTCCTTTTTGACGGTAAAGGCCAAGCTGCTGAAGGAGGACATGGATAGCGCATTGGAATTGCTGGGTGAGATACTATTCCATACCAAGTTTGAAAAGCTGGATAGCCTGAAGAAAATCGTAAAATCCGCAAAAATAAAAGGGGAATTTGATTTATTGAATCAATCCCATTATTTTGGAATTTTTTATTGCGGCAGCCAGATTTTCCCCGGTCTGCGGTTAGAGGATATGACATCCGGCATTCGTTACTATCGCTTTTTATGCGAAATAGAGAAATTGCTGGAAAACGATAGCGCTGCAGTTGTAGAAAAACTGAGAGAAACAATGGCTTATATTTTCTGTCGGAACCATCTGGAGATTGCAATCGGCTGCCAAAGGGAGGATTTGGAGAGCGTGAAGGAAAATATTTCGGCTCTTTCAGAAAAACTGCCCGAGGGGAGTGGAACCTATGCCCGGTGGGATTTTCCGTCAGAAGCAAAAAAAACCGCATTCACTGCTTCCGGCGGTGTATTATATAACATTACATCCTTTGATTATTTGAAGCACGGTCTGACATATCAAGGGAAGTATCAGGTGCTGCAAACCCTCATCAATTTGGAATACCTGTGGAATCAGGTTCGGGTGCAGGGCGGGGCCTATGGCTGCGGGTGCAATTTTCAGAAAAGCGGTTTTGCTTACTTTTATTCCTACCGCGACCCCAATTTAGCCAAGACATACGATATTTATAGAACACTGCAAAATGAAATTGCCCATTTTGAAGCGTCTGAAAGGGAAATGACAAAATATATTTTAGGCACCATCAATCGTCTGGATCAGCCTAAGACAAATATGGAAAAACTGAATGCGGCTATTGGTGCATTTTATAAAGGTATCACGGCGGAAATGCAGATACAGGAAAGACGGGATATTCTGCATACCACAGCAGAGGATATTCGTAGCTGCCAAAAGCTGCTGGAACTGATTGACTGTGAGAATATCTGCACCATCGGGAATGAGCAGAAAATCAAAGAGGAAATGGGACGATTCCATGAGGTACAGCCACTGATTTGAGTGGATTGTCATGTATGGACGCATTATATAATGAAAATTTAGTGTTAAAAACAATCCCGCATGAATCATTGATTGATGCGGGGTTGTTTTACGGAGACGGTGGGATTCGAACCCACGAGCCCGTGAGGGCTACCTGATTTCGAGTCAGGCTCGTTATGACCACTTCGATACGTCTCCAGAATATTCAATTTAACTAACAGCCAATATAGTATAACAGGCAATCAATAAAAATGCAATGAAATTTTCAAAATTCAGGAAAATAGGAATCGTTTTCTTGACACTGGCCTTTTCCTCCTGTAAAGTAATATATAGTGGGTATTTTTATGAAACGCTCAATATCTTGGGGCGGAAGAAAAAATAAAGCAGGTGTAGTGATGAAATCGCAGCAAAATTCTCAATATAATTATAATAATGAAAGCATTACTTCGTTGAAAGGGGCGGATCGTGTCCGCCTGCGTCCGGGGGTTATTTTTGGCTCTGATGGCATTGATGGGTGTGAACACGCTTTTTTTGAGATTCTGTCCAATTCCATTGATGAAGCAAGGGAAGGCTTTGGGAAGAAGATAGAAATCATTCGCTATCGGGATCAATCTCTGTTGGTCAAGGATCACGGCCGTGGAATTCCTGTGGATTACAACGCCAAAGAGGATCGCTTTAACTGGGAGTTGGTATTCTGTGAGCTGTATGCCGGCGGGAAATATAAAAATAATACCGGCGAAAACTATGAATTTAGCCTTGGCTTGAACGGGCTGGGCACCTGTGCTACCCAATATGCTTCGGAATATATGGAAGCTGTGATTTATCGTGACGGGCTGTGCTATCAGTTGCATTTTGAAAAAGGGGAGAACATCGGCGGCTTGATGAAAGAAGCGGCAGAAAAGCACCCCACAGGTACCCAAATCAAGTGGCGGCCGGATCGTGACGTATTTACGGAAATAGAAATTCCTCTTTCGTATTTCCAAGACATACTGAAAAAACAGGCGGTTGTCAATGCAGGATTGGTGTTTGAGCTGTTTGACGAGGAAAGCGGCGAAACCTTTACCTATTGCTATGAAAACGGCATTCGGGATTATCTGGCAGAGCTTTCCGGCGAAAACGGATTGACTTCTGTTCATTATCTCCAGACGGAAACTAAGGGGCGGGACAGAGAGGATAAACCGGAGTATAAGCTGAAATTTGAAGCGGCTTTCTGTTTTAACAATCATGTGAATGTTTTGGAATACTATCATAACTCCAGTTTTCTGGAATATGGCGGATCGCCGGATAAGGCGGTAAAAAGTGCCTTTGTATCCGCCGTTGATAAATACTTGAAGACCAATACTCTTTATAAAAAAGATGAAAAGAAAATTACATTCACGGATATTGAAGACAGCTTGATTTTGGTCATCAATTCTTTTTCAACAGTAACCAGTTACGAAAACCAGACTAAAAAATCCATCACCAACCGCTTTATACAAGAGGCTATGACGGAATTTTTCCGCCAACAGCTGGAAATTTATTTCATAGAAAATAAGCTGGATGCAGATAAAATCGCTGCGCAGGTTTTGGCGAATAAACGTAGTCGAGAAACGGCGGAGAATACCCGTATCAATATTCGCAAAAAGCTGACGGGTAATCTGGATATGAATAACCGTGTGGAAAAGTTCGTCAATTGCCGTACAAAAGACGTAGCTCGCAGGGAAATTTATATTGTTGAGGGAGATTCCGCTTTGGGTGCCTGTAAGTTGGGCAGAGATGCGGAATTCCAAGCGATTATTCCCATTCGTGGCAAGATTTTGAACTGCCTGAAAGCTGATTATAATAAAATTTTCAATAATGATATTATTACCGATTTGTTGAAGGTATTGGGCTGCGGCGTGGAAATTAAAACGAAGCACCAGACGGGATTGAATTCTTTTGATTTATCCCAGCTGCGCTGGAATAAAATCATACTTTGTACCGATGCGGACGTGGACGGCTTCCAGATACGGACACTGCTTTTGACCATGCTTTACCGCCTTGTGCCGACGCTGATTCATGAGAAAAAAGTATTTATTGCAGAATCTCCGTTGTATGAAATCATCCATGGCAAAGACACTTATTTTGCTTATTCTGACGGCGAAAAAAATCAAATTCTTGCCAAACTGAAAGGTAAGGTAAAAATCAACCGCTCAAAAGGTTTAGGCGAAAACCAACCGGAAATGATGTGGGAAACCACTATGAATCCCGAAACCAGAAGACTCATTTTGGTGACGCCCGATGAGGCGGAGCGTACCCAGCAGATTTTTGAATTGCTTTTGGGCGAAAACCTGGCAGGGCGTAAGGAATTTATTGCGGAAGAAGGATATAAATATCTGGATATGACGGATATTAGCTGAGAAAGACGGTGCAGTAATGGCAAAGAAAAAAAGTACAAAAAAAGAATTTCACGAAAACTTCATACAGGAGCAAAGAATTACCGATACACTGGAAATCAATTATATGCCCTATGCTATGAGCGTCATCGTTTCTCGTGCCATTCCGGAGATTGACGGTTTTAAGCCTTCCCATAGAAAATTGCTCTATACGATGTACCTGATGAACCTTTTGAAGGGGGACAGAACAAAATCCTCCAACGTTGTGGGGCAGACCATGAAGCTGAACCCCCATGGAGATGGGGCGATTTATGAAACACTGGTCCGCCTGACGGAAGGCAACGGTGCCTTATTGGTGCCTTTTGTGGATTCCAAGGGAAATTTCGGCAAGCAGTATTCTAAGGATATGGCCTATGCGGCGCCTCGTTATACGGAGGTAAAACTGGCAGAGGTCTGTCAGGAGATTTTCGGCGATATTGAGAAAAATACGGTGGATTTTGTGGATAATTACGACGGTTCCATGAAAGAGCCGATACTTTTGCCTACCACATTCCCGAATATTTTGGCAAATCCCAATTTGGGTATTGCCGTGGGCATGGCCAGCTCTATTTGCAGCTTTAATCTGCAGGAACTTTGTGAGGCAACGGTGCAATTTATCAAAAATGAAAACATTGACCTTTGTGATTATCTTCTGGCACCGGATTTTTCCACCGGTGGCCAGTTGGTTTATAATCGGGCGGAGTTGGAGCAGATTTATCAGACGGGGCGTGGCAGTGTAAAGCTGCGGGCGAAATACCGTTTTGATAAAAAGAACCATTGCATTGAAATATTGGAGATTCCCTATACCACCAATATTGAAGCGGTCATTGATAAAATTATCGCCCTGGTGAAAACAGGCAAGCTGAAAGACATTACCGATGTGCGGGATGAAACGGATCTAAACGGCTTAAAAATTGCCATTGATGTGAAACGCACAGCCAATGTAGAGCTTGTGATGCACAAACTCTACGCCATGACGCCCTTGGCAGACAGCTTTAGCTGTAATTTTAATGTATTGATACAGGGCAAGCCCATGACCTTGGGCGTGGGGGATATTTTACGGCATTGGACGGAGTTCCGTGTGGATTCCATTCGCCGCCAGCTGATATTTGATGTAAAGAAAAAAGCCGATAAGTACCATCTGTTGGTAGGTCTATCCAAAATCCTTGCGGATATCGATAAGGCAATCGCCATTATCCGCAATACGGAGGAGGAGAAAATGGTTGTGCCGAACCTGATGACCGGCTTTGATATTGATGAAGTGCAGGCGGAATATATTGCGGAAATCAAGCTGCGAAACATCAATAAGGAATATATCCTCAAAAGGGTTGATGAATTGAAAACACTTGAGCAGGAAATCAAGGAGCTCCATGAAACGCTGAAAAGCGATACCAAAATCAAAAATATCATCTGTAAACAGTTGAAGACGGTGGCGAAGAAATACGGTCGTCCCAGAAAAACGGAAATTATTCAGGAGGAGGAAGTACCTGCTCTGACGAAGGAGGACTTCATTGAGGATTATGGTGTTCGCCTGTTCCTGACGGAGGAGAATTACTTCAAAAAAATACCCTTATCTTCCCTGCGTTCTGCCGGAGAGCAGAAGCTGAAAGAGGAGGACTCCATGCTGGTGGAGATGGAGGGAACTAACCGTATGGATATTCTGTTTTTTTCCAGTATGCAGAACGTGTATAAGCTGAAAGCCGCTGATGTAGCAGACAGCAAGGCAAGTGCCCTTGGGGAATATTTGCCGAATCTCTTAAATATGGAGCCGGAGGAAAAAATACTCTATATGACCGCCACAACGGATTATGCAGGGCAGTTGGTATTCTTTTTTGCCAACGGAAAGGCGGCAAAGGTGCCTCTTTCCGCTTATGCCACGAAAATGAACCGGAAAAAGCTGATTCATGCCTTTTCTGCACGTTCGCCTTTGGTGCGTATGGCAAAGCTGGAGGAGGAGGGGGATTTTATCCTCATGCGAAATACGGATAAAGCTACATTGCTGAATACTGACCTGATTCCCGCCAATGCATCAAAAAGTGCCGGAGGCATACAGGTTTATACACTGAAAAAGAACAGCAGCGTCACAGCGGTATACACCAAAGAGGAATTCCGGACGGAAAACCACGAATATTACCGCACACAGAAAATCCCCACCACCGGGCATTTTATACAAGAGAAGGATAAGGTCATAAATAGCTTGCCGGGGCAAATTGCTTTGGGTGAGAGGGAATGATAGTCAAACGGGGCTGGCATCGCATTTGCGGTGTCAGTTTTTGTTTTTGAGTGAGTGTGAAAAGTGGAGAAAAATTGCGAAAAAAACCGGTTTTTCACTGCATTTGTGGAGCAAAAACCATGATTTTAGTTGCCAAGCGGAAAAAACGTGGTATAATATCCACGAAAGCAATGAGCTGTCTGTTTACAAATGGATAGCCATAGGGCGAAGCCCGTGATGAGTAGGCGAAGCCTGCGAATACGCACGGTTTTTGCAAAAACCCCACCGAGACGACAGTCGAGATGGTATTGTACTTAAATTGAATGCAGATGGGAAACTTTTTTCTCAAAAATCGAAAGGATGATTGAATGAAGCGATTTACAACAATTTTCCTTGGTGCTATATTAAGCTGTTCTATGGCGGTTTCAAGCTTAGCCGCTATGGAAAGCAATGGCTCCCCGTGGGCCTTACCCGCCTTGGAAACGGGCAATGAGGTAGGCTTTGTGATGAATGCAGAATTACAATCGGCAAAAGCACCCATGAGCAGATTAAATGCCTGCAAAATGATGATGCGTTTTTTACGGACAGTAACAGGTCAGGAATGGAGCGCCAAGAAAGACAGTCCTTTTCAGGATTGTCAAGATGCAGATGTGATTGCGGCTTATGAAGCCGGCATCATTGGCGGGACAGATCCGGGCGTATTTGCACCGCAGAATACGCTGACAAGAGAACAGGTTGCCATTCTGATTACAAGAATGTTGCGGGTATGCGGCATTGATTTGACGGAAAAAGCACAGCCCCAGCCCTTTACAGATACGAAGGAGCTGTATCGTTCCTCTCAGGTCTATATTGATCAGCTTTATGGTGCAAAGATTATCGCCGGCTATAAGGATAATACCTATCGTCCATTCCAAGAAATGACAGTGCAGGAGGCTGTTGCCGCTTTTGTGCAGGCTTACCAATATATACAGGATAACGGTGGCATTACCCCGTCGGCAGAACAGGGCGATGATGGAGAAAAAAAGGTTGCGTCCTATTCAGGAAAGGAATCCGAGCGAATTTCCATAAAAGGAAAAACCGTTGGCTTGCGCATGAGTGTGGAGCAGCTTAAGGAAACATGGGGAGAACCCAGCCGCATCGATGAAACGGTCTATGGCTTAAAACGATATGTTTATATAAACGAATATAAAGACTATTTCTTCGTTACCTTAAAAGACGAAAAGGTGGGGGAAATTTTTGTACCCGGCATGGATTTTCGTTATATGGGTGTTAAGGGCGGCGATACCGGTGCAGATATCCGAAATCTGAGCCGTGTCAGCACGCTGGACCATAGCGGTATCATTACAACGGATACAACAGAAGCACGCCTGCCGATGGATTATCTGGGTGAGGTTTCCGGCATTTTGCTGCAAAGCACAGACTTTATCCGTGAGAAAAAAGAAATCAGTACACTGACAAATGCCCTAAGAACCGCTTTAGAAGCAGAATTGCTGGATATGATACAGGTAAAGCGGACAGAGGCAGGCTTACCTCTTCTGAACATTGATTCAAACCTCGTATCAACAGCCAGAAACCATAGCGAGGATATGATCCGCAAGAATTATTTTGATTATAACAGTCCTGATGGCACAACGCCTTTTGCCCGTATCGCGGAGAGGGGGAAAACATTCTTTACGGCCTCCGAAGTCATTGCGCAGCAAAGAGGTGATGTGGTCAATATTTACCCCGAATGGATGCGTACCGTCGGCAAGAAAAATAACATTGTGGACGAAACCATGCAGGAAGTCGGCGTGGGTGTTGCCAGCGGCGGGAAAGTGCTTTATGTTACAGTTGATTTTTGCGGGCATCAAACAACAAATTCATAATTTCATATAATAGAAAAGGAGCGATTCCGTTAAATGGATTCGTTCCTTTTTTATTTAGAAATCTTTTGTCAGATCCAATAATTTCTGTTCGATTAACCCATAGAATAAATCATAGCCTAAATTGCTCCAATGGACACCATCGAATTGAAAGAATGCTTCATAATCAGTGCCTTCTTCTTTTTTCTGCAAAAAAGCGGAAAACACATCAATACTGGGGCAATGGTAGGCATTGGCCAATTTCAGCACAATTTCCCTGTATTGAGCAATACGGTCAGTCGTAGTAAAAGGGTAGAAATCCGTATCCACCACCGGTGGGGGCGTAATCAAAAGAGGCAGGCAAACACCACCATGAAATTCCGCTGTTCCATGCTCACAAGCCATGAGTCCTTCGATAATCAGGCTTAAATTATGCTCATATTCCCATGGTGTACGATATTGCCCTTCGTTTAAGGCGCTGTCATTAGAACCCAAAAGCACTGCAGTAATATGTGGACGAAGCCGTAATACATTTGATTCTATGCGATTTAGGGCTTCTCTGGTGGTATCTCCGTTAACACCACGGTTATATATTTTCCAGTCGATGTGCGGTGCTTTTTGAGGAAGCTCCTTCGCCAGACGGGTAGGGTAAGCAATATGGGGTAATACGCCATAGCCATAAGTCAGGCTATCGCCAAAGGCAACGAATGTCAATTCTTTCATATCGAAAAACTCCTCTCAGAATATCCTTTCATTGCCTAAATTTTATCGTTGTTCCATTGGGAAGTCAATCCTCCATAAAATCTAGGAATGAAGAAATAATCTGCAAGAAATCCTTCTTAAAGCTGCGGCTGACAAAGGCAGTTTTTTCATAATTAAAGAATGATATAATCCAAGGCTCTTTTGATTTATCTAAGTGGACAGCGTTTTTGATATTGACAATAAAAGAACGGTGTGTTTGGACAAAAAAGGTATGCGGCAGAATTTCCCGTAGGCGATAAAGAGGAAGTGGTAATGTGATGGTACCGCTTTTGGTATGGATGATAGTTTTTTTCAAGGCACTTTCGACATACAAAATATCATTATAAGGGATATTATACATGCCTTTCGGAGTGCTGATACGACACTGAAAGGCATCATCCGGATGAATTTTTTTGTACAACCCATCATAATACTGTATCAAGTCGATTAAAACTTCCTTTTTATCGTTTGTCATGGGAAGAAGGAAGAATTCGCAACATCTTAAATGCAAAGATGCAGACACAAGAAGTTCCATTTTTGTAGAAAAGAGGATAAAGGGCGTATGTGCATAATTTGCTGTTTGTCGTATTTGTGAGATAAAGCCTCTTATGGCGCTTGAATTTTGATCCAAGCAGAAAAAGAAACAGTCTATCATGTGAGTATTTGCCATGGAAGTGAGTTTTTCAATGGTTTTTGCTTCCAGCAAATGAATTGAGTCACAAGCAAGACAGATTTTTCTTAATTCTTGTTTTACAGAATCATCAAAATGCGAGATTAAAATTTTGAACATAAAATACCCTCCTTACCCAAAAGCTTGTAAGGCCTAACATATAAATAACGTCATAAGTTTCTTACCTCAATATTATCACATATTATGACAAAATCAAGCTTTTTTTATAAAAAATTTTCAAAAAGTGCAAAAAAAACAGTATTTTGTGTACAGAAGACAAAAGATGCTGTTTCATCGCATGTTTTTTCTCATGGGAGCATAGTATAAAAAGAGAGGTGGACAAGCAAATGGATATGGAAGCAATATGGCAGGCATTGCCTCAAAAAATAAAGAAGATATTGGGAACAACGCAGCGCTTGGAAGCGTTGGAAGTGCAGGAAATCCGCCTACGCTGTCAACGTCCTTTACAA
>JAFWWO010000055.1 GCA_017523325.1 Anaerotignum sp.
ATCAGTTTACCCTGAAGGAACGAGTGGAACTGGGCAATGGCGAGGCGCCGATGCTGCGGGCGGAAGAGGTTTGGGGCGAGGTGCGCCTGGAAGATGTGCGGGCCATGACCGATGCCGTGGAGGCCGAGGGAGTCTTGGTGGCGGATATTTTGTATTATTGTGAGGACGATACCGACCCGGTTTGTATGGTACAGCGGGGTATCCCCTTTATGCAGATGATGGAATTAAAGGGCGTCAATGAGGGGGATGATGCCAATGTGCGTATCCGCCTGGACGATATGGATTTTCAGATGCTTTCGGAAACAGAAGGCGAGCTGCGGGCGACTATGACCATGGAAAGTACTGTGCGGCGGGAGGAAACGGCGGAGGCGGTAACGGATATTATACTGCTGGATGAGCCGGAGGAACGTACTTCTTCTGCGGGAGCGGTGATTTATATGGTGCAGCCGGGGGATACCCTCTGGAGCATTGCCAAGGAGTATGAAACCACCATAGAGGATATTTTGGCGGTGAATGATATTGAAAATCCCGCCTTAATTTACCCTGACCAAAAGCTGTTGATTGTGAAAATCATTGAGTAAGGAGAGAAGGACGGAAAAGCCGTCCTTTTTCTTTGCGTATTTATTTTTGGTGTGGTATAATGTTCACGAAAGCAATGAGCCGTGCGGGCGGAGGTTCCCAAGCAGGCGAGGGTGTGCTTGCACACATTCGATTGCTTGGGAATATCTGCCCATAGGGCGAAAGCCCACACGGCACGCAGTTATTACCATATTGAATCAAACAGAGGTGTCTGATGAAAGGCTATTTCATTTCCATAGAGGGTGGGGACGGCAGCGGCAAATCCACCCAATTAAAAAAAATAGAGGAGTACCTATCTCAAATGGGGCAGGAGGTTGTGCTGACCCGAGAGCCGGGCGGGACCCCTGTGGCGGAAAAAATACGGGAACTGATTTTAGACCCCCGCAACCGGGCGTTGACGGCACGGGCGGAAATGCTGTTGTATGCCGCCTGTCGGGCACAGCATGTGGAGGAGAAGATATTACCGGCATTGGCGGCGGGCAAAACCGTTTTGAGCGACCGTTTCACCGATTCCAGCATTGCCTATCAAGGCTTTGGCAGGGGTTTGGGTGCCATGGTGGCGGAGGTCAACGGTATCGCCACCGGCGGTTTGGAGCCGGATTTGACGATTTTTCTGAATATCACCCCTGCGAAGGGCATGGCACGGAAAAAACGGGAGGACGGACATACGCTGGATCGCTTAGAGCTGGAAAAGGCCGCCTTCCATGAAAGAGTATATGAAGGCTATCTGGCTTTGGCAAAGGAAAGCGGCGGCAGAATCGCCGTCATTGATGCGGATAGAGTGGCGGAGGAGGTTTTCGCCGATATTCAAAAAAAATTGGACGAATTATTCGGTTTTTCGCCATGTATATAGACAGGAGGAATGACGATGAAGCTGATACTGGCAATTATACAAGATGAGGACGCAGGGGAAGTGATTTCTCATCTGAACGAAAAGGGATTTCAGGTGACACGACTTGCAACAAAAGGCGGCTTTCTCCGTGCGGGAAATACCACGTTGATGACCGGTGTGGAGGAGGAAAAACTGGAGGAAGCCTTAAAAATTATCGAAGAAAACAGCAAAACCCGCACCCAGCAGGCGACACTGCCTTCTTCCTGCGGTGCCATGCACGGGTTTATATTGGCACCCATTGAGGTGAAGGTAGGCGGCGCAACGGTGTTTGTGCTGGACGTGGAGCAATTCCATAAATTCTGACCCAATCCAAAGGGCGAGGAAAGGAGAGGCGATTTTTGTATAGATTTCAGGAGATTTGGGGCAATGCCTCTCTGGTGGCACAGCTGCGGACTGCTGTGGCAGGCGGACGCACTTCTCATGCCTATCTTTTTTTTGGCGGAGAGGGGGCAGGCAAGCGGCTGATTGCCAATGCCTTTGCCAAGGCGCTGCAATGTACGGCGTCCCGTCAGGGCGATTGCTGTGACAGCTGTAAAGGCTGCCTGGCCTTTGACCATGGCAACCACCCCGATGTGATTTATGTACGGGGAGAAAAAAAGACGCTGGGTGTGGAGGAGATACGGGAGCAGATATTGGAAACCGTGGATTTGAAACCCTATCAGTATGCCCGAAAAATATATATCATCGAAAAGGCGGATACCATGACGGTGCAGGCGCAAAATGCCCTGCTGAAAACATTGGAGGAGCCGCCGGCCTATGCCCTGTTTTTGCTTTTGGCACAGCGGGAGGAGTTGTTTTTACCCACCATTCTCTCCAGAGTGGTGACCATGAAGCTTTCGCCCCTTTCGGAAGGGCTTGTGGCGGAATATCTGCAAAAGCATACCGCCCTTTCGGCGGAGGAAAGCGGACTGTATGCCGCCTGTGCCCAAGGACGTATCGGGCAGGCATTGGCATTGACGGAAGATGAATCCTTTCGTAAAATGAGAGAGGATATTTTGGATATGTTAAAGGCACTTCCCTCTATGACAGAGGCAGATGCCTATTTATTGGCGAAGGATTTGGAGGGCTATAAAAACGACCTCCGTTTTCTGGATATTATGGAGCTGTGGTATCGTGACCTGTTGGCGGCAAAAAGCCTGCGGCAGGAGAAATATCTCATTCAAAAAGACCGGAAGGACGATATTTTTCACGGTGCAACGGAGCCGGCGGCGGTACTGGCGAAAAAAGCCAATGCCGTAGCAGAGGCAAGAAAGCGTTTGGCATTAAACGGAAATTTTCGGCTGACAATGGAAGTCATGCTGATGGAATGTAAGGAGAAGAACCAATGACAGAAGTGGTAGGAATACGATTCAAAAAAGCAGGAAAAATGTATTATTTTGACCCGGCGGGACTGAAGCTGGAAAAAGAAGACGGCGTGATTGTGGAAACGGTCAGGGGAATGGAATTTGGCACGGTAGTCAAAGAAAATTCTTTTGTGGACGATAAAACTATTGTGCCGCCCTTAAAGAAGGTGCTTCGTAAGGCCACAGCGGTGGATCATAAAACAGTAGAGAGCAATCGGAAAAAAGAGAAAGATGCCTTTGGTATTTGTCTGGAAAAAATCGTCCGTCTGGGTTTGGATATGAAGCTGGTTGATGTGGAGATGACTTTCGACCGCAATAAACTGATATTCTACTTCACCTCCGATGATAGAGTGGATTTCAGAGAATTGGTCAAGGAATTGGCGGCGGTATTCCGTATGCGGATTGAACTGCGGCAGATTGGTGTGCGAGACGAGGCGAAAATGCTCAACGGCATCGGTATCTGCGGCAGACCCTTGTGCTGTGCCAGCTTTTTGGGGGATTTTCATCCCGTTTCCATTAAAATGGCAAAGGAGCAGAGTCTTTCTCTGAACCCGACTAAAATCAGCGGCATTTGCGGCAGGCTGATGTGTTGTTTGAAATATGAGGAAGAGGTTTATGAGGAATTGAACCGTAAATTGCCCAGGGTGGGGGATATTATCTCTACGCCCGATGGCACAGGGGAGATTCTTTCCACCAATGTGCTGATGCAGCAGGTTAAGGCGGCAGTGCGGAAAACGGAGAATGACCCGCCCACCATTGGCTTCTACCATGTGGACGAAATCAAGCTGATTCGCTCCAAAAGGAAGCGTAAGCAGGAGGCGGAATCCATTCCGGAGGAATTGAAGGCTTATGAGGACTGATATACCCATCCACCCCCATGAAAGGGTGGATGATTTGCATAGAGATGGCGCCCATATCATACAGGACCCGAAACGATTTTGCTTTGGGGTAGACGCTGTGATTCTCAGCGGCTTTGCCCGTGTGAAAAAAGGAGAACGGGTGCTGGATTTGGGTACAGGCACGGGCATTATCCCTATCCTTCTTGCGGCGAAAACGGAGGGGAAATCCTTTGTAGGGCTGGAGATACAGCCGGAGAGTGCGGAAATGGCGGCCCGCAGTGTTGCCATGAATGAAATGGAAGATAGGGTTTTAGTTTTGGAGGGGGATATCAAAGAGGCAGGACAGCTTTTTGGCGGTTCTTCTTTTGATGTGGTGACCTCCAATCCGCCCTATATGAACGAAGGGGGCGGCTTGGTGAACCCCTTTGAGGCGAAGGCCATCGCCCGCCATGAGATACTGTGTTCTCTGGAAGATGTGATTGGAGCGGCGGCGAAATGCCTGCGTCCCGGCGGGCGGTTTTATATGATACACCGTCCCCATCGTTTGACGGATATATTGGTGCTGCTCAGGCAGTACCGCTTGGAACCGAAACGCCTGCGTTTTGTCCACCCGTATGCAGAGAAAGCACCGACTATGGTGTTGGTGGAAGCGGGACGGGGCGGCAAGCCCATGGTAAAAATCGACCCGCCATTGGTGATTTATCGGGCGGCGGGGCAATATACAGAGGAAATCGTAGAAATTTATTACGGAAAGGGGCAGGCATAGCCTGTGGAAGGGAATATGGCAGGAACCTTATATCTTTGTGCGACACCCATCGGCAATCTGGAGGATATGACCCTGCGGGTGCTGAAGCTGATGGAAAGCGTAGATGTCATTGCGGCGGAGGATACCCGCAATACCTTGAAATTATTGAACCATTTTGCCATCAAAACGCCTATGACCAGCTATCATGAGCATAATAAGGCTACAAAGGGGCCCGTGCTGGTGGAACGGCTGTTGGCGGGGGAAAGCATCGCCTTGGTGACAGATGCGGGAATGCCCGGCATTTCCGACCCCGGGGCGGATTTGGTGCGGCTGTGCTATGCTGCCGGTGTGCCGGTAACGGTGGCGCCGGGGGCATCGGCGGCGGTGGTGGCATTGGTGCTTTCCGGCATGGATACCCGTCGGTTTGTGTTTGAGGGCTTTTTGCCTGCGGAGAAAAAGGAGCGGCGGACCATATTGCAGACGCTGGAAAAAGAGCATCGCACCATCATTTTTTATGAAGCGCCCCATCGCCTGGCGGATACGCTGGAGGAATTGGCGGAGTTATTGGGAGAAGAGCGGCAGATGGCCATTGCAAGGGAGCTGACAAAAAAATTTGAAGAAGTCCGTCGGGATACCATAGGCGGGCATTTGGCGTATTTTCGGGAAACGCCGCCGAAAGGGGAGTTTGTGCTGGTTTGCCAGGGGTTTTCTCTGGAGGCACAGCGGCAGGCGGAAATGGAAAGCTGGGAAAGCATATCCATGGAGGCTCATGTGGAGCGGTATGTTGCCCAAGGCATGAGCGAAAAGGACGCCATGAAACAGGCGGCAAAGGATAGGGGAATTTCCAAGCGGGAGATTTATCAGGCTTTGAAGAAATGAGGGGTTTGCAGAGAAAGGAGCGGTGACATATGAGGGGAATTTTTTCCGTATTGACTTGGCGGGATATATTATTTGCGGCCTGCCTGGCCTATGTCATCACATATATGATTCGCAGCGTGGTTCGGCGACTGGCGGCAAGAAGAAAGGAAATCTTTCTGGTACGTCCCATTGATACGGCGGAGGCCTATGAACGCTGTAAGGAGCTGTTCCCCATTGAAAATGTTACATTTCGCGGGCGGCAGTTTCAGCGGGGCATGCAGGTGAAGATTACGACCATGCAGAAAAATACCATCGAAGGGGAGCTGGTGGGTGTGAATCGCTTGAACTTGATTTGCATCCGCACCCAAAATCAAATCATCGCCCACCAGATGGAGAAAATAGAAGAAATCGCCGTCATCGAATAACCGAAAAAGAAAATTGCAGATTTTGGGCATATGGTGTCAAACAGCCTCGAAAGGGGCTGTCTTTTTTTGTCTTTTTTGGGCGTTTTTTCTGTGTTTATGCGTTTCTTAACGAGATTTTAGCGGGTCAAATTGTTGAATTTCAAAATGGGGCGCATATAATGAAAGTAGCAACAGACCGAATGGTCTGCCTATTGCCATTGTAAGGAATAGAGAGGGGGGAGTCCTCTTGAAAACAGAAAATGAAATATTGGAAATGGTTTTTGCCATGTTTTTGGAGCGGGGCTTTTCCGCCATCTCCACCAACGAAATGATCCGCAAGGCCGGGCTGACAAAAGGCGGGTTTTACTATACCTTCCATAGCCGTGAGGAGCTGGAGCAAAGGGTGATTGGGGCATATATCACGCCCTACTTTGCAGTACCCTTGGCGCAGATGGAGCAGGCTTGGCGGGAGAAAGGACAGGATACCCCCACACAGGCATTGTTGTGGGACGGCTTTTTCCGCCCCTTGTGCTTTGGGGCGTATTTAGAGCAGGTGGGGCAGGAAATTGCCTTTCGGGATTTTTACCTCCTGCTTTGCGAGGGTATGAAAAAATTCCCCTCGGTGATTGCCGAATCTAAGGCCTTTGAACGGCAAAAGCAGGACTGCCTGCGGCGGATATTACAACGGGGGCAGGAAAGAGGCGAAATCTCAAAGGAGATTGATTTGGAAAGCTATCTCACCATGTGTATAGCCATGCAGGACGGTATTCAGGCCCTAAAGGTGCTGGACGATACCATTGACGATAGAGAAAAATACGAAATCATACAGAAACAGATATGGAACGAAATTTCCTCCCCAAAGCCATACGGAGGAAGGATAGACGGAGGTGTTACAAGTGCAGTATCTTGACCACAGTACATATAAAATGGGAATTGACATCGGTTCTACTACGGTAAAGGTGGTATTGGCCGATGGGGAAAACAACATCGTATTCAGCAGATACAGAAGACACTTTTCCGAAATCAAAAAAACAGTGAAAGAAATTCTGCAGGAAGCGGCAGGGGAAATGGGCAATGTTTCATTTTCCGCTATGATTACAGGCAGTGGCGGTGTAGCTTTGGCAAACGCCATCGGTGTGGAATTTATCCAAGAGGTTGTGGCAACGGCCAATGCCGTAGAAGCCACGGCGCCCAAAACGGACGTTGCCATTGAGCTGGGCGGCGAGGACGCCAAAATCATCTATTTTTCCGGCGGGAATGTGGAGCAGCGGATGAACGGCGTTTGTGCCGGCGGTACGGGCTCCTTCATCGACCAGATGGCGAGCCTTTTGCAGACGGACGCTACGGGTCTGAATGAATTGGCAAAGGGCTACGAGGTGATTTATCCCATTGCATCTCGCTGCGGGGTGTTTGCGAAAACGGATATTCAGCCTTTGATTAACGAGGGTGCGAAAAAAGAGGATTTGGCGGCGTCCATATTCCAAGCGGTGGTGAATCAGACCATTGCAGGACTGGCCTGCGGGAAACCCATTCGGGGGCACGTTGCCTTTTTAGGCGGCCCGCTCCATTTCCTCTCCGAATTGCGTCAGCGGTTCATTGAAACCCTGAAGCTGACGGAGGAAACTGCCATTATCCCCGAAAATTCCCATCTGTTTGCCGCTTATGGCACAGCTGTTTCCAATCGGGGGGAAGCGGAGCTGGATTTTATAACCCTGCTGGCTCGTTTGGAAAACGGCGTAGAGCTGAGCGCAGAGGTCAGCCGCATGGAGCCCCTGTTTGCCGGCCAAGAGGAATATGATGCTTTTCGGGCACGCCATGATAAGGATAAGGTAAAGCGTATCCCTATCTCCAATTACCATGGGGACGCCTTCTTGGGTATTGATGCAGGCTCCACCACGACAAAAGTGGCTCTTGTTTCCAAGGACGGGGATTTGCTTTACTCCTTCTACGCAGGCAATGAGGGCAATCCCCTGCAGGTTGTCATGAAAAGCCTGAACGAAATGTACGATATGATGCCGGAAGATGTGGTGATTCGTAATTCCTGTGTCACCGGCTATGGCGAAGGGCTGATTAAGGAAGCCTTGATGATGGATTTGGGCTATATCGAAACCGTGGCCCATTATAAGGCGGCGCAGTTTTTTAAGCCCGATGTAGACTTTATTTTGGATATTGGCGGGCAGGATATGAAATGTATCCGTATTAAGGATAATGTCATTGACAGTGTTCTTTTGAATGAGGCTTGCTCCTCCGGCTGCGGCTCATTCATCGAAACCTTTGCCAAGTCCCTGAATTATACAGTGGCGGATTTTGCCAAGATTGCTCTTTTTGCCAAAAATCCCATTGATTTGGGCTCCCGCTGTACGGTGTTTATGAATTCCCGTGTGAAACAGGCCCAGAAAGAAGGGGCAGATGTGGCGGATATTTCCGCAGGTCTGGCTTATTCCGTCATCAAAAACGCATTGTTGAAGGTCATCAAAATTTCCGACCCGAAGGCCATGGGCAAGTCCATGGTGGTACAGGGCGGCACCTTCTATAACGATGCGGTATTAAAAAGCTTTGAAATGATTAGCGGCAGAGAGGCGGTTCGCCCCGATATTGCCGGTATTATGGGTGCCTTTGGTGCAGGGCTGATTGCCAGAGATAAATATACAGAAGGCTATCAGACCACACTGGTCAGCCGGGAGGATATGAACGCCCTGGAGGTGAAATCCACCATGGCACGCTGTCAGGGCTGTACCAACCATTGCCTGCTGATCATTAACCGGTTCAATGGAGATCGGCGTTTTATCACAGGCAACCGTTGTGAAAGGGGTCTGGGTAAGGAACGAATCGAAGACCCGGCGCCCAATCTTTATGACTATAAACGCCATAGATTATTCGATTATGAGCCACTGACGGCAGAGCAGGCCACAAAAGGCACTGTGGGTATCCCCCGCGTGCTGAATATGTGGGAGGATTATCCCTTCTGGTTCACATTCTTTACGAAGCTGGGCTATCGGGTGGTGCTTTCCCCTTATTCTTCAAAGGCTGTATTTGAAATGGGCATGGAATCTATCCCCAGTGAATCCGTTTGTTATCCGGCGAAGCTGGTGCATGGCCATGTGATGTGGCTCATCAATCAGGGTGTGGATTTCATATTCTACCCCGGCGTTGTTTATGAAAGACGGGATAACTCCGCCGCCGATAATAACTATAACTGCCCTATTGTGGCGTCCTATAACGAAAATATCAAAAATAACATGGAGGATTTGAAGGAGCGGAATATCCGTTTCATGAACCCCTTCCTGGCGCTGGATAAAATGAGTACCATCATCAAGCGTATGACAGAGGAATTTGTACCCCTTGGCTCTACGGCGAAGGAAATCAAAGATGCCGTTACAGCCGGTTGGGACGAATGGAGCCGATTCCGCAGAGATATGCAGAAAAAAGGGGAAGAAACCCTTCGGTATATCAACGAAAAGGGCATGACGGGCATTGTGCTGGCAGGCAGACCCTATCATGCAGACCCGGAAATTAACCATGGTATCCCCGAGTTGATTGCGGGCTATCGTATTGCCGTTTTGACGGAGGATAGTGTGGCCCATTTGGGTCATGTAGAGCGGCCTACGGTGGTCCGTGACCAATGGACCTATCATTCCAGACTGTATGAAGCGGCAGGCTTTGTGAAAACACAGCAAAATCTGGAATTTGTGCAGCTCAATTCCTTCGGCTGTGGGCTGGACGCCGTAACGACCGATGAGGTGAAGGATATTCTGACGGCGGCAGGCAAGATTTATACGGCATTGAAAATCGATGAAGTGAATAATCTGGGTGCGGCAAGAATCCGTATTCGCTCCCTGATTGCCGCCATTGAGGACAGAAAAGAAAAGAACGTTACAATCAAAAAGGGCGATGCGTCCCTGCATCGTGTGCTGTTTACGAAGGAAATGCGTAAGGAATATACCATACTTTGTCCGCAGATGTCCCCCATTCATTTTGATATTTTGCAGCCCGCCTTCCGCCATGCCGGATATCATCTGGAGGTTATGGCGGCTATGGATAAGAATGCCATTGAAACAGGCTTGAAATACGTCAATAATGATGCCTGCTATCCGGCGCTGATTTCCATTGGACAGCTGTTGAACGCACTGCTGTCCGGCAAGTACGATTTGAACCGCACGGCACTGCTGATTTCCCAGACCGGCGGCGGTTGTCGGGCGACCAATTATATCGCCTTTATCCGTAAGGCACTGGAAAATATGGGTATGCCGAATATCCCTGTCATTTCCATCAACCCCGCAGGGCTGGAGAAGAACCCCGGCTTCCGGTATGAACCGGGATTGCTCCATCGGGCGTTGCAGGGCTTGGTATACGGCGATTTGTTCATGCGTGTGCTTTACCGTACCCGTCCCTATGAAAGGGTGAAAGGCTCTGCCAATGCCCTCTACGAAAAATGGAACGAAAAGGTGAAGAAAGATATTTTGAAGGCGGATAGGAAAACATTCGCCGCCAATATCCGCGGCATCGTTCGGGAATTTGAGGAGCTGGAGCTGACTGATGCAGTGAAACCCCGTGTTGGCGTGGTCGGGGAAATTCTGGTGAAATTCCACCCTACGGCCAATAACGATTTGGTCAACCTGTTGGAAAGAGAGGGTGCGGAGGCCGTTGTGCCTGATTTGCTGACCTTTGGGCTGTATTGCTGTCATAATCAGCTGCAGAAGGAAAAATACATGGGCGGCAGCAAAAAGGCTACGATTATAGCGAATCTCGTTGCCAAGGTCATTGAATATTATCAAAAGCCTATGATGGACGCACTGGAAAAGAGCAAACGCTTCGATAAGCCGGAAAATATCAGAAAGCTGGGCAAAGAGGCAAGCAAAATCGTTTCCCTGTGTAACCAGACCGGCGAAGGCTGGTTCCTGACGGCGGAAATGATAGAGCTGATTCACTCCAATGTGCCCAATATCGTTTGCACACAGCCCTTCGGCTGCTTGCCGAACCATGTGGTGGGTAAGGGCGTGATTAAGGAATTGCGTAAGCAGTATCCCCTTTCCAATATTGTGGCCATCGACTACGACCCCGGCGCCAGTGAGGTCAACCAGCTGAATCGGATTAAGCTGATGCTGGCCGGCGCCAATAAAAACATGGAAAAGACCCAACAGCAGAAGCTGAAAAACCCCCATTCCGCAGGGCAGGTTGCCTTTCGGGTGAAGGATTAAGATACGGAAGTCCATACATAAAAAGAGAGTCCTTTATAAGGGCTCTCTTTTTGGTGGGGCAGAAATTCATTCTTCCGGTTGTTCCATTTGCTCCATTTTTTCCCGTACCAATGAAACGATAAATCCGTTTTTGCTCATGCCGGTTTTTTCTAAATAGAGTTCCATTTTTTCCGCCAAAGCAATGGGCATGGCAACGCTGTATCGTTTTAGATTTTTGTCGTCCCATTTTTTCGCATATTGCCTTTGTTTTTCCGAATATTTAGCCATATAATTGCACCTTCCTTTTTGTAATGGTATTGCAGAAAAATACTACTTATAAATAGCAGAATCAATTTCGGCAAAAAATATTTCATAAAGTAGTGTGATAAGGAGAAAGTCGTTATTATCAGCCGAGGAGCTTCTCTCAACTAAAAAAAGAGAATCCTTGTTTTTGGGATTCTCCGTTTTCATTTATGATGGCGTATCATTACGCTTTAAGTAACCGTCCCGTTCCAATTTTTCCAGAATTGCCGTAACTGTCCATTTATTGCGATTTGTACCGCTGTCTGCTATTGCATTTTCGACCAATTTATAAATTTCAACATTATATTTTACAGTATATGCTTTCATATTTTTTTCGTCATACTTTTTTTGATATTCACTTTGTTTTTTCATTTTAATCCCCTCTCAAAATGCACAAAAAATATATGTATTACGTAGTGTATTTTGTGTATTATTAAGCCAAAAAAATAACGATACCTCATTGACGAAATAGGTAATACGTAGTATGATAAAGATAAGAATTGGCAGCCAAATACATTGCCGACAGTGCATGATGCCGCTGTTAACAATTTATGATACCACAATTCCTTGTTTTTTACAACTGACCCACTGCGTCAAAAGGAGGAACTCCCATGAAAGAAAATCTGCGCACGTTTCAGGAACTGCTGGCACGATTAGACGTTGTCAGTGCATTTTCATTCGTTTTGCGGGACGGCTTGCAAAATTATGACGACCGCTTAGATGTGCAGTATCTGATAGCGGCAGGGGAAATCAGCGATTCTTTATCTGTTTTGGGGAAGGAATTTTATTGGCTAATGGAGGATTTTTTTGGAATTTTACGGGGAGAAAAGCCCCTGTGACCATACAGAAAAACGTAGCCAAACAAAAAGCCCTCTCCTTTCGGAGAGGGTTCTTTCAATCTATTATAATGCTTTTTCCAGCTTTGCCCGCATGGCTTCAATTTGTGCATCGGTCAAATCCATAGGGGTATATTTGATGGTAATGCCGTCATTTTCATAGCGGGGGATTAGGTGCAGATGAAAATGGAATACGGTCTGGCCTGCAACGGTGCCGTTATTCTGCATGACGTTCATATGCTCAAATTTCAGTTCGGCCTGCATGGCTCTGGCGATTTTGGCGGCAAGGGCGAATAATCTGCCTGCCTGCTCCGGTGCAATTTCAAAGATATTGGGGGTATGGGCTTTGGGCAGTATCAGCACATGGCCCTCGTTGGCGGGGAACCGATCCAAAATGACCTTAAATTCCTCGTTTTCGTATATGGTGGCAGAAGGAATCTCTCCTGCTACAATTTTGCAAAAAATACAGTCGCTCATGGGTATCATCCTTTCTTTCGTGAATTTGATACCAGTATAGCATGAACCCCCTTGGGAAAGAAAGGCAGAGCGGGAAATTTTTATGAAAAATATTTTATCATGATATAATTCAGACCGTTGCAGTGGTTTTGTTTATCGGTGACGATTTCAAAGAAAATATCCCGCAGGTCGTTATCGGGCATATTCAGCAGTAAATCCCGATAAAAGCTGATATCGTCCATTTCCAGCAAAAGCGTATCCTCCAGCATTTGCTTGCTGTCTGCGGGCTTTTCTACGGGTGCTGCCGCTACCTCCTCCGGTGTATCCTTGGTGATGGTGAACATGGCCTCCCGCAGCTGTTTTTTGTGCTTTTGCTCATCTAAATACATAGGCTTGAACAGTTCTGTTGCTTCTGTTAAGTCGGGGTTTTCCATCATGGACTGGTAACGCTCTGCCATCTGCTCGGTTTCCTCTCTGGCCAGCGTCAGCAGCTCCATCAAGCGGCGGTCCAGAGAGAGGTCGGCGTCTTGGTTGCCGTTTTTGTTTGCTTTGCCATTTTTACCGTTTTTGGCAGAACTGTCCTCTTTCGCCTGAATTTTTGTGTTGTAAATCTGGGTGTTTCGGTTATATGGGTACATGGGTGGTTCTCCTTTTTATTTTTTCTAACATCTTATGCAAAAATGTTTGTTTTCTTGACTGAAAGAGAATAGAATAAGAATGAAGTGCATTTGAATGAGGGAAGAAAATCTGAGTTGAGGTGGAGATAGAGATGAAGAAAATCGTATTAACCGGCGGAGGTACAGCGGGTCATGTGACCCCGAACCTTGCCCTTTTGCCCTATTTGCGGGCAGAAGGCTGGGAGGTTGTCTATATCGGTTCGGAAAACGGCATGGAAAAAAATCTGGTGGAGGCGGCGGGGGTGCCGTATTACGGTATTCCAACGGGGAAATTACGCCGCTATCTGTCCAAACAAAATATCAGCGATATGTTTAAGGTAGTCAAGGGTATTCGTGAGGCAAAAAAACTGCTCAAAAGACTG
Organism: Anaerotignum sp.; assembly: GCA_017523325.1. GTDB lineage: Bacteria > Bacillota > Clostridia > Lachnospirales > Anaerotignaceae > Anaerotignum_A. The sequence goes on from JAFWWO010000055.1 coordinate 13,472, forward strand.
AAGCCGGATTTGGTGTTTTCCAAGGGCGGCTTTGTGGCGGTGCCGGTGGTGTTGGGGGCAAAGGCACAAAAAATTCCCGTTGTTGTCCATGAATCGGATATTACACCGGGGTTAGCCAATAAAATTGCCATGCCCTCGGCAAGGGTGGTTTGCACCACCTTCCCCGAAACCCTGCAATATGTACCCAAGGGGAAGGGGGTCTATACAGGCACGCCTATCCGCCGGGAGTTGTTCCGGGGGGAGAAGAAAAAAGGGCTGGCGGCCTGCGGTTTTGATGGAGAGAAACCGGTGCTTCTGATGATGGGCGGTTCCTTGGGGGCAGTGAAGCTGAACCGCTGCCTGCGGGAGATTTTGCCGGAGTTGACAAAGACCTTCGATATCATACATCTTTGCGGCAAGGGCAATCTGGACGAAAGCCTGCTTGAACGAAAGGGGTATAAGCAGTTCGAATATGTTTCCGATGGCTTGGCGGATTTGTTTGCGGCGGCGGATATCATTGTTTCCAGAGCGGGGAGCAATTCTATTTCAGAATTTCTTGCTCTGCAAAAGCCCCATTTGCTGATTCCCCTTTCGGCGAAGGCCAGCCGGGGCGACCAGATATTGAATGCGTCGTCCTTTGAAAAGCAGGGCTTTGCACGGGTATTGCGGGAGGAGGATTTGACCCCCGCAGCCATGAGAGAGAATATACTGGCGTTGCACGAAAACCGAGGGAAATATACGGAGGCTATGAAAAACAGCAATGCCGCCGATGGGGCAGAGGCGGTTATGACCCAAATCAAATGCCTCATGCGGTAATGGGTTCAAATATTCTTAAGAAAATAGAAATTGACACCAAGACAGGGAATATACTACAATACTGTTTGGCAATTTTTTGCATGGAAAAAACATTCGATAAATATATAGGAGGAAATGCAGATGAAAAGAGCAGTTGGGATATTGATGGCGGCAGTGCTGGCCTTTACGGCGGCAGGCTGTGATAAGACGGAGAAGGAAAATGCCGGCGGATATGATACAAGCCGGATATTGCAGGCGGAATTGCCCGCCGATGGGGAGGAAATTGCAGTCATCACTACCTCCAAGGGTGTGGTAAAGATGCGTTTTTACCCCGATGAGGCGCCTAAGGCAGTGGAAAATTTCAAAACCTTGGCAAAAGACGGCTATTATGACGGTCTGCTGTTCCATCGTGTGATAGATGGTTTTATGGTGCAGACCGGCGACCCGACGGGTACCGGTTCCGGCGGCGAAAGCTGTTGGGGCGAGGATTTTGAGGACGAAATCTCCGGCAAGCTGCATTTTTACAGAGGGGCTGTGGCAATGGCAAACAGCGGCCCCAATACCAACGGCAGTCAGTTCTTTATCGTGCAGGCGAAAGAAGCAGAGGAAAGCGTATTATCTGGATTACAGGCGGAAATCGACAGCCTCGAGGAGGACCAGGGAATAACGCTGATAGACGGGCATTATACATTCCGTCAGTGGTTCTCCGAAGCTGTGATGGAGTATTATAGGGAACATGGCGGCACACCGCATTTGGAAACACGGCACACCATATTCGGTCAGGTTTTTGAAGGCATGGATACGGTAGATGCCATTGCGGCGGCAGAAACCGGAGAAAATGATAAGCCTGTGGAAGATGTTATCATCGAAAAAATCGAATTTGAGCCCTATCAGGCGCAGTAAAGGATGGAAGGAAATAAGTGATGAGAAAAAAATTTTTCTGCTTGAGTGCAGTATGTTTGGCAATGCTGGGTTCATTCAGTGGCTGTGATGGCGTTTTGCCCCAAGAACAGGGGCAGGAAGTGGATTACCACATGAGCTTTGCCAATAGAACGGGACAGGACGTAACGAAGCTGGAAATCCGCCCTTCCGAGGAAGCGGATTGGTCGGAGATTACATTGACGGAGGAAGAATGGAAAAACGGCTATGAAATGCCCGTGACATTACAGGGTGTTTTGCCGGAGGCGGAGAACGGCTGGCAGGTGCAAATGACATTCCCCGATGAGAAACAAATGATTTGGGAGGGCGTTGCTTTTGGGGCAGATGCCACCTATACCTTTACACTGGAAAACAATACGCCTGCGGTCATTGTCATGAATGAGCAAACCGCCGAAGAGCCGACGGGGGAAGAACCTCGGGAGTCGGAGGAGCAACCGTCGGAAGAATAAACGTCGTATATCTGAAAATCATTCCAAGAAGGAGGACCGCCCTTAGGCGTCCTCTTTTTTTGACTGTGGCAGATTTTGGCTTTCGGGCGGATTTCTCTTGGTTTCTTTGTATTTTATGTTGCAAAGAACGGAAAATTATATTATGATTTCAGAGAGTGGAGTATTCTGCGAAAAAATCAGAGCATAGTAAGGAGAGAAATAGTATGAGTTTATACAAAAGCTGGATGGATAAGGCGTTTTCTCAGGAGGGCAGAAGCATTGAAGCCGTTTGGAAGGAATACCTGCCCAAGGAACAGCGCATTTATGAATATATTTTGGGTGAAAAGGTGAAAAAGCTGGAGGGCAAGGTGTCTGAGCTGGCAGAACGCTTTGATATGACGGCGGAGGAGATTGTTGCCTTTGTGGACGGTATCAATGCCGCATTGCCCAAGGAGTGTGATATGGAAACGCTGACAGAGGACAGCGATATTAGCCTGGACATTGATTTTGAACGGCTCTTTAAGCTGATGGTGGAATATAAGGCAGAGCATTTGTCCTCTTTGCCCCATTGGGACGGCATTTTCGATGAGGAAACCCGCAAACGCCTGACATTGGAACAAAAGCGTTCCCGCACGGTTGTGAAGGGCGAAAAAATCGGGCGGAATGACCCCTGCCCCTGCGGCAGCGGCAAAAAATACAAAAAATGCTGCGGAGTGAACGCATAATCATGAATACGATATTGGCAAAGGTGGATATGGCTCGGCCGGAAGCGATGGAAACCATTCGGCAGGCGGCGGATATATTGCGGGCAGGCGGTCTGGTTGCATTCCCCACGGAAACGGTCTATGGATTGGGCGGGAACGGTCTGGACGAAAAAGCCTGTGAGAAGATTTATCTGGCAAAGGGACGCCCGTCGGATAATCCGCTGATACTGCATATTGCACAGCAGGAGGAATTGAACCGTATTGTAAGGGAAATTCCGCCGTTGGCTCGGAAGCTGATGGACGCTTTTTGGCCCGGCCCTTTGACGCTGATTTTCCCGAAAGCGGAAATCGTACCGCCTAAAGCCACCGGCGGGTTGGATACGGTGGCGGTGCGTTTTCCTTCCCACCCTGTGGCAAGGGCTGTCATTCGGGCGGCGGGGCTGCCGATTGCGGCGCCCAGTGCCAATTCTTCGGGGAAACCCAGCCCTACAAGGGCTTCCCATGTGGAGTTTGATTTGGGCGGCAGGATTGATATGATTGTGGACGGCGGAGCCACAGAATGGGGCCTGGAATCTACCATTGTGGATGTTTCCGTAGAGCCGCCGGTGCTGCTGCGCCCCGGTGCGGTGACCCAAGAAATGCTGGAGGAGGTCATCGGCAGTGTGGAAATCGACCCGGCATTGTTGTCCAAGCCCACGGCGGCGGTGAAGCCGAAGGCACCGGGCATGAAATATACCCATTATTCCCCGAAGGCGGAGGTGCTTTTGGTAAAGGGTGCGGAAAAAAACGTGGCAGATACCATCAACCGTATGGCGGCGGCGGAAAAAGCCGCAGGCAGGAAAACCGGCGTCATGGCGACGGAGCAGACCCGGGAGCTTTATCATGCCGATGTGGTGCTTTCTCTGGGCAGCAGAGAAAATCCGGCAGAAATCGGCGCCAATCTATTCAAAATATTACGGAAATTTGATTTTTTGGGTGTAGACGTTGTCTATTCCGAGGTGTTCCCCGAAAAAGGGGAGGGCATGGCGATTATGAACCGCCTGCAAAAAGCGGCGGGCTACCATGTCATAGAGGCAGAGGACGAAAAAAGGAGTGGAATATAATGCTGGCATTGGGCTGTGATCACGGCGGCTACCCGCTGATGAAGGAAGTCATTCAATATCTGGACGAGCAGAAGATTGCATATAAAAATTTCGGGACATTTTCCGAAGAATCCGTGGATTATCCCGTTTATGGGAAGATGGTTGCCAAGGCGGTGGCAGAGGGGGAATGTGAGCAGGGTATTCTCATCTGTGGGACAGGCATCGGCATTTCCATTACCGCCAATAAGATAAAGGGGATTCGTGCGGCATTATGCGGCGATGTATTTTCTGCAAAGGCCACCAGAGAGCATAATGATGCCAATATTCTGGCTTTGGGCGCAAGAGTGACGGGCCCCGGGCTGGCACTGGAGATTGTGAAGGCATTTTTGGAAACACCCTTTTCCAATGATGAACGCCATGTGAGAAGAATCCGACAGATTGAAGCAGAATGAAAGGAAGAATGACATGAGTAAATTATTCGTTTCGGAGCATCCTCTGATTCAAAGCAAAATGGCAATGCTGAGAAATAAGGAAACCGGTTCTAAGGAATTTCGTGAAATCATCGGGGAGGTGGCTATGCTGCTTTCCTATGAGGCTACAAGGGATTTGCCGTTGATTGATGTGTTTGTGCAGACACCGGTGGATATGGCAAAATGTAAAACCATCGATACCAAGCTGGCGATTGTGCCTATTTTGCGGGCGGGCATCGGCATGACCGATGGTCTGCTGCGGCTGATGCCTACGGCGAAAATCGGGCATATCGGTCTGTACCGTGACCCGAAAACACTGGAGCCTGTGGAATACTACTGTAAGCTGCCGGTGGACGTGAAAGAACGTACCGTGTTTTTGACAGACCCGATGCTGGCAACGGGCGGTACGGCAGAAGCCGCCATTGATTTTTTGAAAGCAAAAGGTGTGAAAAATATCATATTCCTCTGCATTTTGGCGGCGCCCGATGGGGTGAAGCGTGTGCAGGAGGCCCACCCCGATGTGGATATTTATGCGGCGGCCTATGACGGCAGATTAAATGACCATGGCTATATCGTTCCCGGCTTGGGCGATGCAGGGGATCGTATCTTCGGTACAAAATAATCCTGCATTTCGCAGAAAAAAGGAGAGGATCGCTTGACAGAACATAATTGGCTGTTATATATCGCTGCGTTTGCCTGTGCCTTTGCCATTACATTGGTGACGACCCCCTTTGCCAAATGGCTTTCCATCAAATGGGGCGCCATTGACTACCCGAAGGATAGGGGCGTACATAAAAAACCTATGCCCCGAATGGGCGGCGTTGCCATTGTGCTGGGGTTTATATTGACGGTGCTGATGGTCTATCATTTTGATAAAAGCATGAACCCGAAGCAGTTTTTGGGTTTTTTGGCGGGGGCACTTTTGATCGCCGTATTGGGTATGGTGGACGATAGGAAAAACCTGCCTGCAAAGCTGAAATTCTGCGTGCAGATTTTGGCGGCGCTCATTGTTATTTTTTCCGGCACCCAAATACAGGTGGTGCTTTGGCCTGTGACGACCACATTGCAAAAATGCAGTATACCCATTACCCTGTTTTGGATTGTGGGGGTAACGAATGCCGTAAACCTCATTGACGGGCTGGACGGCTTGGCGGCAGGGGTGACTTCCATTGCGGCATTGAGCCTGATGGTGCTTTGCATCATGACGGGCAGTACCACGGCGGTGGTATTGACGGCGGCATTGGCGGGGGCGTGTCTGGGCTTTTTGCCCCGAAACTTTAACCCGGCGGAAATATTTATGGGGGATACGGGCTCCACATTTTTGGGCTTTGTGCTGGCGGTGACCAGTATTTTGGGCGTATTTAAGGGTTATGCCCTGTTGGCACTGATTGTCAGTGTCCTGTGTATGGGTCTGCCTGTGTTTGATACCATTTTTGCTATGCTGCGGCGCATGGCGAAGCATCAGCCCATCATGCAGGCGGATAGAGGGCATCTGCATCATAAACTGATTGATAAAGGCTTTACCCAGAGGGAGGCTGTGTTGATTTTATACGGCATCAGCCTGTTTTTGGGGCTTTTGGCAATTTTCATCAGCTTTAAGAATTCCGGTACTGTTGTGGTTGTGATACTGACCATTATTGTATTGAGCTTTATCATTTATTATTTTAATGCCCATATTAAAAATAAAATGAAATGATGGGATTTCTCTCTGTTTTGAGTCGACGCAGAACGGGGAGAAATTTTTTTGTCGGATTGCCCCTGTTTTTGTGGCAAGAAGTGTGGTATCATGAGGAAGTGAGAAAAAAAGGAGGCGGCAAAATGGCAGAAGAAATCAAAATCAGCAAACAATTCATCGAGGAGGAATTGCCTTCTGCGCCCCCCCTTTATGTATCTGTGTATTTGATGAGCCTTGGGACAAAGGCACCGGCGGCAGAGGTGGCAAAAAAACTGAACGTGACGGAAAGTGACGTTCTGCGGGCATGGGCCTATTGGAAGGATAGGGGCTTTTTACAGCCTGCGGAGAATGCTGTGCCGAAAAAAATACCGCTATCCTCCCAACGGCCGGACTATTCTCCGGCGGAGCTGGCGGAATATCAAAAACATGAGGAGATACAACGGCTGTTTCAATCGGCGGAACAGAAGCTGGGCAAGCTACTTTCTCAGCAGGATATGAGCCTGTTGTTCGGCTTGCACGATTGGCTGGGTCTGCCCTTGGATGTGATAGATCTGCTCCTTTCCTATTGTACCGAAAATGGGCATAAAGGGATTCGATACATGGAAAAGGTGGCTCTCGGCTGGGCGGAGGAAGGCATTGATACCGTGGAAAAGGCGGCGGAGCATATCGCCATGAGAAAAACGGGCTTCCGCACCATTCTGCGAGCCTTCGGTCAGGGAAATCGACTGCCTGTGGCGGCGGAGGAAGACTATATGAAGAAATGGCTGGGCGAATATGCTTTGCCCTTAGATGTGGTGAAAACAGCCTGTGAGCGGACGGTTTTGCAAACGGGAAAGGCCAGCTTTCCTTATGCCGATAGTATCCTGCGGCATTGGAAGGCGGCAGGGGTAAAGACATTAGAGGATATTGCGGTGCAGGATCAGGCTTTTGCCGCCAAAAAGAACATCAACGAGAACCGGCCTGCTGTGAAGGAACAGCCTAAGGTGAAGAAGAACCGTTTCATCAATTATACCCAGAGCGAATGGGATTTTGAGGAGATTGAAAGACTGGAGCGGGAGAAACGGAAAAAATGGTGACAGGAGGGGAAGGACTTGGCAACAAGAGCACAAATTTATCGGGAAGTATTGCGGGAGTATGATGCATTGCGGGCGCAAAAGGCGGCAGAGCTGCGTGGGCGTAAGGAAAAGCTGTATGCACGATTTCCCCGCTTGGAAGAAATAGAAGAAGCCCTTTCTCTTTTGGGGGTTTCTACGGCAAAGCTGCTGCTGCAAGGCGCCGTGGATATGGAAAAGGCTTTGGGCGAGCTGCGGGAAAAGCAGCAGGCGCTGATGGCGGAAAGAGTGGAGATTTTGACCCAAAACCGCCTTTCGCCCCATCTGCTGGAGCCGGAATATGAATGTGATGCCTGTAAGGATACGGGGTATGCGGGGGATTCCCCCTGTGCTTGCATGAAACGGCGGCTGATGGATCGGATTTACGACCAATCCAATGTGCGGGACGTGATACAGGCAGAGAACTTCGATACCTTTGATTTACGGCTTTTTAGCGATGAGATTGTGCCGGAGGAGGGCATATCTCCAAAGGAAAATGCAAGAAAAAACCTGCAAAAGGCCATGGCATTCGCTGAGGATTTTGCGGGGGAAAATCTGTTGCTCTACGGCGGTACGGGCAGGGGCAAGACCTTCCTTTGTAACTGCATTGCCAAGGAGGTGCTGGAGCGGGGGAAAACCGTGCTTTACCTGACGGCGGGACAGCTGTTTAAGCGATTGGAGGAAATCCGCTTTCGCCGGAATGAGGAAGAGGAAGCGTTCGCAGATTGGGATACGGAGCTGATGGAGGCGGATTTGCTGATTATCGACGATTTGGGTACCGAATTTGCCACGGTATTTACGGCATCGGAGTTATTTGGCATCATCAATGGCAGAAAGCTGGCGAAAAAATCGGTGGTCATTTCCACCAATCTGGACTATAAGGCGTTGATGGAGCAGTATTCCGATCGGGTGATGTCCCGCCTGATTGGAGAATATACCGCAATGAAATTTTTCGGGGACGATATTCGTATGAAGAAGCAGTTCCAATGATATGGAGAGAGCCTATGGAAAAAGGGCTCTCTTTTTTTATGAATAAAACCGATTTTTGTCGGAATTTTTTTTCGCCACCTCCGCTGTTTTGACAAAAAAATCAGGCATATTTTACTAAAATGGGCATATGGAGGGAAGCGAGATGGAAAAAACAGAAGTATCATTGACATATACGCCGGAGAAAATCCCCGCCCTTGGGAAGGCGATTTTGCCCCAAAAAACACCGAAAAAGCGGGCAATTCCCTGGAAGGAAGCCCTGTTTTACGGTATTTTTTGCGGGTGTGGATTTTTCTGGAGCAGACCGGAGGTGTTACAGATATTACACCCATTGGGTTCGGCCTATCTTTCTGCTTTTTTTGGAGAGGGGGCGTTGTTTTGGGGCGTTTTGGCGGCGGTAGGCTTGGGTAGTATGACGCAGGTGCCGCTGAAAAGCATAGGGGTGTTAATCAGTGCGGCGGCGGTACAGCTGACATTGGGCCGCTTCGTCCGGCAGGAGGAGGCAGGAAAAAAAGCCCTGTTGGGTGCCTTTTCCATGGCATTGGCAGGGGTGTTTTTTGCCATTAGCCGTGGCGGCTTGGGGTTTTATATGGCTGTGGCGGCAGTGGAGAGTGCATTGACCCTTGCCGTAGGCTATTTACTGCAAAAAGGCGTATTTCTTCTGCAAAAAAGACCGAAATACCCTGTCCTGACCCGTGAGGAAACCGTTTCTCTCATGCTTTTGTCGGGCGGTGTTTTGGCAGGCTTGGCAACATTGGAACAGCCCCTGTTGCGGCAGAGTCTTGTGCCGGCCATGGCGGCATTTTTGCTGTTGTTGGCGGCAGAGCGGGAGGGCATCGGCGGCGGAGCGGCTGTGGGTGTGTTTCTCGGGTTTTTGCTGTATATATGCGGCGGCGGGGAATTTTCTTTATTGATTGCCCTCAGTCTGGGAGGGATGCTGGCGGGATGCGTCAGGGATTTGGGCAGGTTGGCCTCTGCTCTTGCCGTGGTGCTGACGCCGGTCATTTTTCTGTTTTACATAGATGAGTCAGTGTTGGAACCGATATGGATGGGAGGATTGATTATAGGGTCGGTGGTGTTTTCCCTCTTCCCCCGCCGGTTGTTGGAGAAAATGGCGGGCGGCAGACGGGAAGCACAGCATCCCGCAGACAGATACACCAATATAAAGGAGATGACAGAGGAAAAATTATTGCGTTTTTCCGACGCCTTTGCGGCATTATCCAAAACATTTGTGCAGGAGGGGCATCAGGAGAGCAAAGAGGAGATTTCCAAGCTGGTAGACGCCATTGCCGGACGAGTCTGTCAGGATTGCGGCATGGTCCACTATTGCTGGCAGGAGGAGCTGTATCGTACTTACAGCATGACATTTTCCGCCCTTTCCTATTGCGACAGCAAGGGAAGTATCGGGCTGGAGCAGATGCCGGAACATTTTCGGGCAACCTGTGCCCGCACCGATGCCTTTATGGAAGCGGTGCATGAGGTCTATGAAGGCCATCGGCGGGATCGCCTTTGGAACAGCCGCCTGATAGAATGTCGGGAGCTGGTAGGTCAGCAACTGTTGGCAGTAGGCGATATTTTGAAAACCCTTTCGGGGCAGATGGAATGGAAAGGCGTGTTTTTGGAGGAAACGGCGGAAGCATTGGAAAATGCATTGCGGAAGGCAGGAATTCACCCTCGGAAGGTATTTGTGACAGAAGAGAAAAACGGCAGAGGACGGCAGGTGCGCTTGGAGCTGACTGCCTGTGGGGGCAAAGGCATTTGCAGGGATAAAATACTGCCTTTGGTGCAAAAGGCCATAGGCTGCCCTATGGTGTTGCAGGAGGAAGGCCTCTGCCATTACGGAGAAAGGGAAGAAAGCTGTATCCTTCATTTTCAGGAAGAACCGCCCTTTTGCCTGACCACAGCCACCGCCTGCACTGCGGCGGCGGAGGGGCAGCCGTCGGGAGATGCGGCGGCATTTTTACAGACGGAAAAGGGACAAGCCCTGCTGGCCCTTTCCGACGGTATGGGCATTGGGGAAGAAGCGGCAAAGGAAAGCCGCATCGCCATTGAACTTCTGGAGCAATTCACCCAAGCCGGCTTTGACCGTGAATTGGCGGTACAGATGATCAACTCCGCCCTGCTGTTGCGGCGGGGAGAGGAAACCTATGCCACATTGGATATTTGCCATGTGGATTTGTTCAGCGGCCATGCGGAGTTTTTGAAGCAGGGGGCGACGGCCTCATATATCAGCCGTGGCGGGCGGGTGATTTCCCTGCGTTCCACCACATTGCCCGCCGGTATATTACAGCAAATTTCTGTGGAGAAAAACGAAATGCTGTTGAAGGACGGCGATATGATATTTCTGATGACAGACGGGGTCACCGATGCCATCGGCGGGGAGCAAAAGACAGCCGCATGGCTTAAGGAAAAGCTGAACGCCTGCCCCATGGCAAACCCCGAAGATGCGGCGGCATATATATTGCAGGAGGCGAAAAAAGAACGGCAGGACGGCAGGCAGGACGATATGACCGTGCTGGCGGGGCGTTTTTGGCAAAAAAGAGCCTAGGTATTCCCAAAGCCGCAGAAAAGCGGCACTTGCGCTTTTTCCTGATTTCGTGTAGAGTGATGATAATATGGCAAGAGGTTCCGAACCGTTTATGGATAGACGGCGTATTTGCTGTCTGCGGGGAAGGTCTTTGTCAAAACAGGAGACGAATGATGAGGGAAAAAGTCAGGAAAACCATAGAAGAATTTCATATGTTTCCACAGGGAGCAAAGATTGTGGTCGGTGTTTCCGGCGGTGCGGATTCTGTGGCGTTATTGCACCTGCTTTCCGGCTGGCAGGCGGCATATGACTGGCGTCTGACAGCGGTGCATATCCACCATGGACTGCGGGGCGAGGAAGCCGATGAAGATCAGGCTTTTGTGGAGGCGTTATGTAGGACTTTGGGTATCCCCTGTATCGTACGCCGTTTTGATGTGGCGAAAGAAGCCCGCACCAGAGGTCTGGGGGAGGAGGAAACCGGCAGACTTCTGCGGTATGCTGTCTTTCAAGAGATGGCGGGAGAAGAGGGGTATATTGCCGTTGCCCATCACCGAGGGGATCAGGCGGAAACCCTCTTAATGCGCCTTTGCCGCGGCACAGGGCTGACAGGCCTTGTCGGTATGCGTGAGGTGCGGGGGAATCTCTGCCGCCCTTTGCTGGAGTGCAGTCGGCAAGAGATAGAGGACTATTGCAAAAACGCAGGACTTTTCTGGCGGGAGGACGCCACCAATCAACAGGATACCTATACCCGTAATAAGCTGCGGTTACGGGTATTGCCCCTGTTGGAGGAGGTGAATCCTTTGGCAGTGGAGCATATGGCACAAACGGCGGCACTTTTGGCGGCAGAGGAGGACTATCTTTCGGAGCAGGCGGAGCAGATATATGCCCGGCTCAGGCTGCCTTCTGTACCGGAGGAGGTGCATTTGCCGAAAGATGCCCTTTCCCGCCTGCACCCTGCTATGCAAAGCCGCCTGCTGCGGCGGGCGTTGGCGGAATTTGTTTCTGCCGATGGCTCCCGCAGTCAAGTAAAGGCGTTGCAGGAATTGCTGGAAAAGCCTACGGGTAAACGGCGGGATTTATTGCAGGGTGTAGTGGCGGAGAACCGTTATGATACATTGGTGCTTTCCCGAAAGAAGGAAGCATTACAGGGGTTTTGCGTGGAATTGCCGTCGGAGGGAGAGATATTTCTTCCGGAGGGCGGAATTTCAGTGAAATTGCAGATTTTTGATAAAAAAATTATCGAATTTTCTGAAGATGGCTGTACGAACGTATTCGATTATGATAAAATAGATCAAATACTCTTTTGCCGCACCAGACAACAGGGGGATTATATCCACCTGAAAGGCGGCAGAAAGAGAATCAAGGATTTGTTTATTGATGAAAAAATCCCACGGGCGGAGAGGGAGAGTTATCCCCTGATTGCCATGGGGGAGGAGATTCTTTGGGTACCGGGACTGCGCAGTTCGGTGGACCATCTCCCCGATGAACAGACGAAAAGGATTTTGCGGATCGAAATACGGAGGGTACAGAAATATGAAGGAAAGAATTGAAGTGATGATTTCCGAGGACGCCATTGCCAAGCGTCTGGAGGAGTTGGCTGATGAGATATATCGGGATTTTGGCGGCGAGCAGGTAGAGCTGGTGTGTGCCCTCAAGGGGGCTGTGGTGACACTGGTGGAATTGGCCAAGTGTATGAAAATGCCTGTCAGCATGAATTTTATGAGTGTTTCCAGCTATGGCAATGCCACGGAAAGCTCCGGCAAGATTGATGTAAAGATGGATTTGGACGAGGATATTGCCGGCAAAAACGTGCTGATTGTAGAGGATATCATCGATAGCGGCAGGACGTTGAGCCGCCTGCGGGAGCTGCTGCTTTCCAGAAATCCCAAAACGCTGAAAATCTGCACCCTTTTGGACAAGCCCGAACGCCGTGTGACACAGGTGCCGGTGGATTATGTGGGCTTTACCATTCCCGATGCCTTTGTGGTGGGCTACGGCCTGGATTATGCACAGAGATATCGGAATTTGAATTATGTGGGCGTCCTGCATTTTGATGAGGATGAAACCGATTGAACAGATGGATAAAAAGATATTCCTCAGTCTGACGGGGCTTGGGGCATATCTTTTTATTTTTTTGCAGGGAGGTTCTTTTTTTCGGGAGCGGGGAAATTTGGGGCAGGAAAGCTGCCATTCTTTTCAGAATTTGTTTGAAAATACTTCGTTGCGTTTCCCTCTAAAGTGTGCTAAAATTATAAATTGATACGGGTTTTTCCCAGGGAGGATTCGTATCAATTTATGAATTATTAGGAGGGACTCTCTTGAACAAATATTTCAAATCGGCAGGGCTGTATGTGCTGGTGTTTGCCATTATTCTGGCGGTTCTTGCTTTTACGGGGCAGGGTGTAATTCCCCAGCCAAAAGAGCAGACAGCCTATACGTATAGTGACCTGCTTAAAGAATTGGAAGCGGGCAACGTGACCCATGTGGAGGTTGCCAGAAGTACGGAGGTAGGGGATTATGGTACCGTAGACGCCACGTTAAAAGGCGGAGATATCATTAGCGTGAACGTACCCAGTATGTCTACCTTCCAGGAAAGATTAGACCAAAAAATCATAGAAAGCAACGGGCAGATTACCATGACATCGAAGGATACGAAAAAGGAAAGCCTGCTTTCCGCCATTTTGCCTTCCTTGATTTTGATGATTGTGATGGTGATTTTCTTCGTGTTCCTCTTTGGCCGTATGCAGGGGGGCGGCGGTAAAATGGCCTCCTTCGGCAAAAGCAGGGCGAAAATGAATCTGGACGATAAGAATAAGGTCACATTTGAACAGGTGGCGGGCTGTGATGAGGAAAAGGCGGAGTTGGAGGAATTGGTGCAATTCTTGAAAGCTCCCCAGAAATTTACGGATTTGGGCGCAAGGATACCCAAAGGCGTTTTGCTGGTGGGCCCTCCCGGTACAGGTAAGACATTATTGGCAAAGGCCGTGGCCGGAGAAGCGGGTGTGCCGTTTTTCAGCATTTCCGGCTCGGATTTTGTGGAGATGTTTGTGGGCGTCGGTGCTTCCCGTGTGCGGGATTTGTTCGAGCAGGCAAAAAGAAACGCCCCCAGTATTGTGTTTATTGACGAGATTGACGCCGTTGGTCGACGCAGAGGTGCGGGCTTAGGCGGCGGGCATGATGAAAGAGAACAGACATTGAACCAGCTGCTGGTGGAAATGGACGGCTTTGGCATCAATGAAAGCGTGATTATTATTGCGGCCACAAACCGTGCCGATATTTTGGACCCGGCGTTGCTGCGTCCCGGCCGCTTTGACCGTCAGGTGTATGTAGGCAGACCGGACGTGAAGGGCAGAGAGGCCATATTGCGGGTACATTCCAAGGGGAAACCCCTGTCCCCCGAGGTGGATTTGAAGGTGGTGGCGCAGACCACCGCCGGCTTTACGGGTGCGGACTTGGCGAACCTGTTGAACGAAGCGGCTTTGCTGACCGCCAGAGATGGCAAGAAAGCCATTGATATGGAAGAAATCCAAAAAGCCCTAATTAAAATCGGTGTGGGAACGGAAAAGAAAACAAGAGTCATTTCCGAAAAGGAAAAATACATTACGGCATACCACGAAAGCGGTCATGCCATACTCTTTGAGGTGCTGAGCGAATTAGACCCTGTCCATAGCATATCCATCATTCCCACAGGCTGGGCGGGAGGCTATACCATGCCGCTGCCGGGGGAGGATAAAATGTATCTGACCAAACTGGCCATGGAACAGGAGATTATCAGCCTGCTGGGCGGCCGTGCGGCGGAGGAAATCGTCATTAAGGATATCACCACAGGCGCCTCCAATGATATTGAGCGGGCCACAGCCATGGCAAGAAGTATGGTGACAAAATACGGTATGAGTCAGCTTTTGGGCCCGATACAGTTCGGCGAGGAAAGCAATGAGGTGTTCATCGGCAGGGATTGGGGGCATACCAGAAATTATAGTGAAGCGGTGGCGACCACTATTGATGAGGAAGTTAAACGCATTGTGACAGAGGCTTATCAGGAGGCATTGCGTATCCTGAAAGAAAATATGGAGATGCTCCATGCCTCCGCAAAGCTTTTGGTGGAGAAGGAAAAGGTAACGGGCGAGGAATTCCGTGCTTTGTTCGACCAAAAGGTGCGAAATGAGGTTTTGGGCATTGCCAATGAGGAAAAAAACGCAGAAAAAGAGGCTGTGGAAGAACCCGAAGGAGAGGAGAAGGCATAATGGATTTTAACAACATTGTACCCGGTATGACATTTGAAAAAGAATTTATTGTAGAGGAAGGGGATACGGCAACCCATTTCGGCAACGATCATGTGCCCGTATTTGCATCCCCCAGACTGATTTCATGGATTGAAGGCACTGCCATCGGTACGGTGCTGCCTTTCCTGCCCGATGGTTGGGAAACCGTAGGCACCAGTTTCAATCTGGATCATCTGGCGGCAACGCCTGTGGGCATGAAAGTGCGTGTGGTAACGGAGCTGACGGAGGTAAAGGGTAAGCTGCTGACCTTCCATGTCAAGGCTTATGATGAAGTGGATAAAATCTGTGAAGGCACCCATGGCCGTGCCATCATTGAGCTGAAAAAATTCCTGAGCCGTGTCAATGAAAAGGGCAAAACTGCGAAATAAGAAAACAGACAAAATGAGAGGGCTTCGGTACATACCGGAGCCTTTTTTGAAGGAAGGGAAGCGCCATGTATCGAATTTTGGATATCTTAAAGGAAGAAAAGGGCTATCTTTCCGGTGAGGCAATCGGTAAAAGGTTGGAAATCAGCCGAGCGGCGGTCTGGAAAGGCATACAGCGCCTGCGGAAGGAAGGCTATGAAATCGAAGCGGTTACCAATAAGGGCTATCGCCTGACTGCTTATGATACCATGTATAACCAAAGGGAGCTGGAAACAGGCCTTCGGACGCAAAAAATGGGCCGCCCTCTCTATTTTTACCCCGAAACGGACACCACCAATCACCGTATTCGGGAATTGGCGCTAGAGGGTGCGCCGGAGGGTACTCTTGCCGTAGCAGAAAAGCAGACTGCCGGACGGGGCAGATTGGGCAGGCATTGGGAGGCACCGGCAGGCACGGGGATTTGGATGAGCTTGTTGCTCCGACCGAATATTGTTCCTGCGGAAGCTTCTGTGCTGACGCTTTTGGCAGGCATTGCCCTGACGGAGGCCGTCCAAGATGTGACCGGGCTTTCTCCTGCCATCAAATGGCCCAATGATATTTTGTTAAACGGAAAAAAGCTGGCAGGTATCCTGACGGAAATGGACTGTGAGATGAGCCAAGTGCATTTTATTGTGTCGGGCATGGGCATCAACGTGAATACGGCGGAATTTCCGGAGGAACTGCGGGATATTGCCACCTCTCTTTATCTGGAAAGCGGCAGGACTTTTTCCCGCCGGCAGTTGTTGCAGCGGGTATTGGAATGTTTTGAGGGGCTGTATCATGAGTTTTTGCAGGCAGGCAGCTTTAGCCCTTTTTTGGAGCGGTATCGGGCAAAATGCCTGAATTTGGGCAAAGAAGTCCGTGTCATCGGGCGGGAAACTTTTTTGGCAACGGCATTGGATATTACGCCATCGGGGGAATTGGTGGTCAAACGGCAGGATACGGGGAAAGAGGAGATTATTTTCTCCGGAGAGGTATCCATTCGAGGAGAGGAGCAAAGAATATGAGCAGAAAGGTTCTGGCGGCAGCCGGCTTTGAACAGCAGAAGTATTATCTGGAGAAGGAATTTGCATTTTTACCGGAGGCAATACAGGAGGATTTGCGGCGGATTTGTATATTTTTGGCGGAAAAGCTGAATTGCACCTTCCTGATGGGTTTTGAGGAAAACGGCGATTTGTATTTTGAAACCGTAAAACGGGAGGACGATTTTGATTTTGATGAAATCGGTGCAGAGCTGGAGATTAAGGAGCTGCAACGTAAAGAAAAAGAACTCCTGCGGGCTTTGGAACTGTGGTACGTTATATTTTTTACAAAGGAAGGGGAAAAGGCCAAACAGGAATTGCTGCATCGGGCGGCACAGGGGCAGGAGGAATAGTTTGGGAATTCAAATGAAAAAAATGAAAAAAATATTGTAATCGTCAAATTACCTGTTATAATGTAGTTGGTTATGTGTGAACGGGATAATGGGAAGCGGATGTTATGCCTCAGAAAGAAGGCAAATATACCGGCTTTCCCCTGTGAGGACGGACCGAGAATGTTCCAAATCATCTTATATCCTCAAGTGAGTGAGAATGAAAGGAGAGATTTCAAATGAATGAAATCGCAGCAAAAGGCAACAAAACAAAAATGTCCGCCCATGAATTGACTTCATTGGGTCTGTTGACGGGGATTTTATTACTGATGTCCTTCACCCCGCTGGGGTATTTCAGGACACTGGGGCTGAGTATTTCCCTGATGATGATTCCCGTAGGCATTGGCGCCATGCTGATTGGCCCTAAGGCAGGGCTGTGGCTGGGCTTTGTGTTCGGTGCAACCAGTTTTTATCAGGCAATGACAGGGGCGTCCCCCTTCAGTGCCATGCTGATGAGCATTAACCCTTTTTACACATTTTTGACCTGCGTCCCCACCAGAATGGCTATGGGCTGGCTGACAGGTGTGCTGTTCCTGCTGTTTCATAAGCTGGATCGCAAGAATACGGGTTCTTATTTCATAGGCGGCTTTTTCGCAGCCTTTTTGAACACATTGTTTTTCATGTCCGTACTGCTGATTTGTTTCTGGAATACAGATTATTTGCAGAGTTTTAACGCAAAGTTCGGCGGCTTGAACCCTTTCCTGTTTGTCCTTGCGTTCGTAGGCGTCAATGGTGCGCTGGAAATGACCTCCAGCTGTATTGTAGGCGGCATTGTTTCCAAGGCGGTCAATCAGGCATTGCAGAAAAAGTAAACAGAATACACAACGGCGCGGGAGTCTCTCCCACGCCGTTTTATCCGAAATGCGAAAAAATAGCAGTAAAACCGGACAGAGGAGAAGGTTATGTTATTAGTCATAGATGTAAGCAATACGAATATGGTGTTTGGCGTGTTTGAGGGGGACAGGCTGGCGGCCAGCTGGCGGCTTTCCACCCGAAGCGGCCGTACCTCCGATGAAACCGGTCTTTTGATACGGTCGTTGTTTGAATATTCCGAGGTTTCTGTGGATGAGATTGAGGCGGCGGTGGTTTCCTCCGTTGTGCCTAACGTCATGTATTCCATGCTGAACGGCGTGCGGAAATTTCTGAAAATCGACCCTATGATTGTCCGTGCAGGCATGAAAACCGGCATTAACCTGCGTATGGAAAACCCCAAGGAAATGGGTACGGACAGAATTGTCAACCTTATGGCGGCCTACGAAATTTACGGCGGCCCTGCCATTGTAGTGGATTATAGTACAGCCACCACCTTTGATGTGGTCAGTGAGGACGGCGAGTTTCTGACGGGTATCACAGCCCCCGGCTTGCAAATTTGTGCCGATGCCCTGTATCAGCGGGCGGCGAAACTGCCGAAATTTGAAATTGTCAGCCCGGAAAGCATCATCACCCGAAATACGGTGGAGAGTATGCAGGCGGGATTGGTCTATGGCCATGTGGGCGAGGCTGTGTATCTGATAGAGAAAATTAAGGAGCATTTTGCCCTGCCCGATATGAAGGTCATTGCCACCGGCGGCTTGGGCAAAGTTATCCATGAAATGAAACCGATATTTGATGTGTATGACCCTGTACTGGCACTGCATGGACTGCGGCTCATCTACGAAAAGAACAGGAACAGGCGATAGGAGGAAAGCAGATGCTTTTGGTAATCGATGTTGGGAATACGAATTATGTGCTGGGCGTATATCGAGGAGAAAAGCTCATCAAAAGCTGGCGTATGGCAACGGGCAGCAATCGTACCGCAGATGAAACGGGGATTTTCATTCATGGCCTGTTTGATGCCTCCCGGCTGGATGCAACGGCGGTGAAGGCGGTCATCATTTCCTCTGTTGTGCCGGATATTATGTATTCCTTGACCCAAGGGATACGGAAATATTTCGGCATTGAGCCCATGATTGTCAGTGTAGGCATGAAAACGGGCATTTTCATTAAGCGGGATAACCCGAAGGCAGTGGGTGCGGATAGAATTGTGAATCTGGTGGCGGCCAACGAAATTTATGGCGGCCCTGCCGTTGTCATTGATTATGGTACGGCCAATACCTTTGATGTTTTGAACGAAAAATCCGAATTTATCACCGGCTTTATCACACCGGGCATTTCCACCTGTGCCGAGGCCCTTTATCAAAGAGCGGCACAGCTGCCGAAGGTAGCCATCAAAAAGCCCCGCTCCATTGTGGTGAAAAACACGGTCAGGAGCATACAGGCAGGGCTGGTGCTGGGGCATATCGGACAGACCAAATATATCATTCAAGAGCTGCGGGAGCAGCTGGATTTGCCGGATATGAAGGTTATCGCTACCGGCGGCTTGGCAAGGGTCATCGACCCCGATAAAGAGATTTTTGATGTGCTGGATCCGGTGTTGACGCTGAAGGGCCTGCGTATTTTGTATGAGAAAAATAAATGATAAAAAAATCCGGTTGTACTGCAATCGGTTTTTTTGTGGGCATCGTAGGAAAGGAAGCATTGTAAAGAGAGCAGTTACCCTATATAATTGTGAAATACGATAAATGGAGAAAGACTTTAATAGACGGCGAATGCCGTAATGAGAGGTGCAAGCGTTGAAAATCGGAAATGTGGAATTGGATAACCCCGTATTCCTGGCTCCTATGGCAGGGGTGACGGACCTGCCCTTCCGCCTGCTTTGCAAGGAGATGGGTTGTGGCTTGGTCTATTCGGAAATGGTCAGTGCCAAGGGGATTTTATACGATAATAAAAATACAACGGAGCTGTTGCAGGTGGCGGCGGAGGAAAGACCGGCTGCCATACAGCTTTTCGGCTCAGACCCGGAGATTTTGGGTGCCATGGGCAAGAAAATCGAGTCCTATCCCATTGATATCATTGATGTGAATATGGGCTGTCCGGCGCCGAAAATCGTGAAAAACGGTGAAGGCAGCGCATTGACCAAAACGCCGGAATTGGTGGGCAAAATTGTCAAGGCACTGGTGGAGAGCCAAAGTAAGCCTGTCACCATTAAATTCCGTAAGGGCTTTGACGATGCCCATGTCAATGCGGTGGAGATTGCTCAAATCGCCGAGGAAAACGGTGCGGCGGCAGTGGCTGTCCATGGGCGGACGAGAGAACAGTATTATAGCGGCAAGGCGGATTGGGAGATTATCCGCCATGTGAAGCAGGCGGTCCATATCCCCGTGATTGGCAACGGCGATGTATTTACCCCCCAGGATGCGAAGGAATTGATGGAGTTTACGGGCTGTGACGCCATTATGATAGGGCGGGGCGCCCAGGGCAATCCGTGGATATTCAAGCGGACGATTCATTATTTGCAGACAGGCGAGCTTTTGCCGGAGCCTACGGCGGAGGAGCGGGTGGAAAAAGCCTTGCGTCACGCCCAAATGCTGATGGAGTATAAGGGGGAATATATCGGTATCAGGGAGATGCGCAAGCATATGGCGTGGTATATGAAAGGTCTGCCGGGAGCGGCGGAGCTGAGAGGAAGGCTGAATGTAACAGAAAAAATGGCAGATATGGAGGCCCTGCTGAGAGGGTATTTGAAGAAACAGGGATAACATGAGGAGAGTCTTAGGCTCTCCTTTTTTGATTGGTAAAACACAAAAAAGCCGTAAGCAAACCAATCGGGTTTTTTACGGCTTTTTGTATCTTGATTATTTATTTTTCAAATAGTTATCAATGGCCTCTGCCGCCTTTTTCCCGGCGCCCATGGCAAGGATAACCGTTGCGGCGCCTGTTACGGCGTCACCGCCGGCATAAACGCCTTCTCTTGTGGTCTGATTGGTTTCCTCGTTGACCACCAGACAGCCCTTGCGGTTGGTTTCCAGACCCTTTGTGGTACTGCGAATCAAGGGATTGGGGGAGGTGCCGATGGACATCACCACTGTATCCACATCAATGACATAATTAGAGCCTTCCACAGGCACAGGGCTTCTTCTGCCGCTGGCATCGGGCTCGCCCAGCTCCATCTTCAGGCATTCGATTCCGCAGACCTGCCCCTCGCCGTTATCCAGAATTTTGACAGGATTACGCAGGAGGTGGAATTCAATGCCTTCCTCCTTAGCGTGGTGGATTTCCTCCAGACGGGCGGGCATTTCCTTTTCGGAACGGCGGTATACGATATAGACCTTTTCCGCCCCCATGCGTTTTGCGCATCTTGCGGCGTCCATGGCAACGTTGCCGCCGCCTACAACAGCCACAGCCTTGCTGTTGCGGATGGGGGTGTCATATTCGGGCAGATATGCTTTCATCAGGTTGATACGGGTCAGGTATTCATTGGCGGAATAGACGCCTACCAATGCCTCGCCGGGGATACCCATGAAGGAGGGCAGACCGGCACCGGTGCCGATGAATACAGCATCAAAGCCCATATCGTCGATGATTTCATCTACGGAAAGCACCTTGCCGATGACCATATTTGTCATAATCTCCACGCCCAAAGCGGAGAGCTTATCAATTTCTTTCTGTACGATTGCCTTGGGCAGACGGAATTCGGGGATACCGTAAACCAATACGCCGCCGGCTTTATGGAATGCCTCAAAAATGGTCACAGCATAGCCCAGCTTTGCCAAATCCCCCGCACAGGCAAGGGAGGAGGGGCCGGAGCCGACCACAGCCACTTTTTTGCCGTTGGGAGCGGGCTTTTCGGGCATTTCATCGCAATTTTTCATATACCAATCCGCCACAAAACGCTCCAGTCGACCGATACCGACTGCTTCCCCCTTCATGCCGCGAACGCATTTGGATTCACATTGGCTTTCCTGGGGACAGACACGGCCGCAGACAGCCGGCAGGGCGTTGGTAGAGGTAATCACTTGATAGGCCGCCATAAAATCGCCCTTTGCCACCTCTGCGATAAATTCGGGTATCCGCACATTGACGGGACAGCCGCCCACACAGGGCTTATGCTTGCAATTCAGGCATCTCTGGGCTTCTTCTACGGCCATTTCCGCCGTATAGCCCAAGGCCACTTCTTCAAAATTTTTATTTCTCACATCAGGTGCCTGTTCGGGCATCTTGATTTTTTCCGGACTCATATTTGCCATGATTCAGTTCCTTCCTTTCCGACGATTATCGAATCAGTTCCTGTGCCATTTTTTCCATACGGCAGAGGTGGGTTTCTGTCAGTTCAGCTTCTCTTGCTTTATAAATGGAGTTGCGGTTCATCAGCTCATCGAAATCCACTTCATGTCCGTCAAAATCGGGGCCGTCTACGCAGGCGAATTTGATTTTTCCGCCAACGGTTACACGGCAGCCGCCGCACATACCCGTGCCGTCTATCATAATGGGGTTCAGGCTGACGATGGTATGAATGCCGTAAGGCTTCGTCGTCAGGCTGACGAATTTCATCATGGGGATAGGGCCGATGGCAATGACAGCGTCATATTGGTTGCCCGCTTCGATGAGGGCTTTCAGCTTATCGGTAACAAAGCCCTTTTCGCCCTGAGAACCGTCATCGGTCATCAGATAAAAATGGGTAGAAACGGCTTGCATTTCCTCTTCCAAAATGACAATATCCTTGTTGCGGAAGCCGGCGATGACATCGACCTCAACGCCCATTTCATGCAATGCCTTTGCTTGGGGGTAAGCGATGGCACAGCCTACGCCGCCGCCTACAACGGCCACTTTTTTCATGCCGTCATATTCCGTAGCAACGCCCAGGGGGCCCACAAAATCCTGAATACTCTCGCCGATTTCCTTTGCCGCCAAAAGTTGGGTAGAAAGGCCGACTTTTTGGAAAATGATGGTAACGGTGCCTTTTTCCCTGTCATAGTCGGCAATGGTCAGGGGAACTCTTTCGCTGTATTCATCTACACGGAAAATGATAAACTGCCCCGCCTGTGCCTTTTTTGCCACAAAGGGGGCTTCGATTTCCAGAAGCGTGACCATGCTGTTGAGTTCTTTTTTATTTACAATACGAAACATGGAGGTTCCTTCCTTTCTTGGTATTGAGTGGACGAAAGGCTTTTCTTCCGTCCCTTTTTTTGATAAGATATGATTTAGAATTTATGTTTATCATATCATAAAAGAGCATTTGGCGAAAGATGAAAAACGCCGTTTTTATAGGACAGGAATGGGAAAACTTTATAGGAAACGAACAAAAAGGGGGACGAAATACGTCCCACAGGAGCAGGGAGGGAATATCTTTATGGAAAAAATATATCAGCTAGAGGATTTGGTGGGGATTATGAAAGCCCTGCGGGGAGAAAACGGCTGCCCTTGGGATAAGGTGCAGACCCATGAAAGCCTGCGGGAGCCTATGCTGGAGGAGGCTTATGAGGCGGTGGACGCCATCGAGAAGGGAGATATGACAAACCTTTGTGAGGAGTTGGGGGACGTATTGATGCAGGTGGTGTTTCATGCACAAATTGCAGAGGAAACCGGTGTGTTTACGCTGGCAGATGTGCTCAGAGGCATTTGTGAGAAGATGATTTACCGCCACCCCCATGTCTTTGGCAGGGGCGATGTGCGGGCGGATACGCCGGAGGAAGTGCTGGTGAATTGGGAGGCCTTGAAGAAAAAGGAAAAGCAGGTAACGAGCCAGACGGAAGCCATGAAAAATGTGCCCGATGCCTTGCCGGCACTTTTGCGGGCAAAAAAGGTGCAGAAAAAAGCGGCAGATGTGGGCTTTGATTTTGATGCGGCAGAGGATGCTTTTGAAAAAGTCTACGAAGAATGTCGAGAATTGGAGGCTTCTGTCCGGCAAAATGATGGAAATCAGGAGGAGGAATTTGGGGATATTTTGTTTGCATTGGTAAATATCTCACGTTTTTTGAAAATAAATCCTGAGTTTGCCTTGACAAAAGCCATCAAAAAGTTTATAAATAGATTTGAGAACGTTGAGAATTCAGCCCAATCGGAGGGAAAGAAACTTTCTGAGATGACTCTGGGGGAAATGGATTTGCTCTGGGACGAAGCAAAAAAGCAGCTCGACCCAAAGAAATAATGTGATTTATGAGGAGGAAAAACAAATGAACAAATCTGATTTAGTAGCAGTAATTGCTGAAAAGGCAGCACTGAGCAAAAAGGACGCTGAAAAGGCACTGAAGGCTTTTGAAGAAGCTGTGACAGAAGCGCTGGTAAAGAACGATAAGGTTCAGCTGGTTGGTTTTGGTACATTTGATGTAGCAGAAAGAGCAGCTCGTGAAGGCAGAAACCCTCAGACAGGTAAGGCAATGCCTATTCCTGCTTCCAAGGCTCCCAGATTCAAAGCCGGTAAAGCTCTGAAAGACGCTATCAACAAATAATTTTACAAAACAA
Source organism: Anaerotignum sp. (assembly GCA_017523325.1). Lineage (GTDB taxonomy): Bacteria > Bacillota > Clostridia > Lachnospirales > Anaerotignaceae > Anaerotignum_A. Next base: position 37,528 of record JAFWWO010000055.1, read on the forward strand.
AGAGAGTGCCCTTTCTGATGGAGAGGGCACTTTTTTCTATGAGCAGCTGCCGTGAGAAGTCGTTGTATTATCATGGGACAGAGGGAAAGAATAAAGCTGCGGAAACATATTGACGGAGAAAGGAGAACAAATGCGAATCGATAAATTTTTGAAGGTATCCCGTATTATCAAACGCAGAACCATCGCCAATGAAGCCTGCGATGCCGGAAGGGTTTCCTTGAACGGCAAGGTTGTGAAGGCGGGGGCAGATGTAAAGGTGGGGGATATCATTGAAATACAGTTTGGCAGCAACACCACAAAGGTAGAGGTGCTGAGCTTGCAGGAATCCACCAAAAAAGAAGATGCGGCGGGAATGTACCGCTCTGTGTAAAAGACGCATAGGGCGTCTTTTTTTTGTCCGAAAATATATTCTAGGGCAGTGGGAAGGTGCATAAGCTATTAGCAGGACAATTTGGGAGGGGTTTCATTTGGCAGAGGAAAAAAAGAGAGGCGGCAGACATACATTGACCATGGAGGAGCGGGAAAAAATCCGCATGAGCGGCGTAATAGACGTTCTTTCCTTCGATGAGGAGGGCGTGATGCTGGAAACGACCTGCGGGCTTTTGATGCTCAAGGGGACAGGGCTGCATGTAGGCAAGCTGGATTTGGACGCAGGTGAGGTCACTGTGGACGGCATGGTAGACAGCATCAATTATTCCGACGGAGCCTTTGGGGAAAAGCACTCCATACTAAAAAAGCTGTTTCGGTAAGGGGAGAGAAGCGTGATATTATCATTGCATGAGCAGGCAAGGCTGTTTTTGCTGACGGTGCTGATGGGCGGCGGAATGGGGCTGTTTTATGACGGGTTGCGGGTGTTTCGCCATGCCTTGCCCCATAAGCGCTTTTGGGTGCAGACGGAGGACGGTCTGTTCTGGTTATTGGCTGTGTTTCTGGTATTTGGCGTGATGCTGCGGGCCAACGGAGGCGAAATTCGTTTTTTTTCCGTGTTTGGGCTATTTGGCGGTATGGGGCTTTATTTTTTGACGCTGAGCCCTTGGGTCATTGCTGTCAGCGATAGCATCATTCGGGTTTTGAAATATGTGATAGGGCTGTTTTTTCGTATTATTTTTACACCTTTTCGCCTGTTGTACCTGCTTTTTCGCAGACCGTTGGGAAAAATTGGAGGGTTTTGCGTAAAACAAGAGAAAAAACTATTGCAATTATGTAAAGTTTGTGTGAAAATAAAAAAAAGTAGATTCCAACGGGATTGGAAGATGCTCCGGCGGAAGAAATAGCTGTTGCAAGGGGTTTTGCTTCATGGGAAAGGGAAAAAGACAGAAAAAAACAGGAAAAAAATCCGGCAGCCTTTTTTTGAGGGTGTTTTTGCTGGTGTTTTTTTGTGCCGTTGCCATAGGGGTTGGGCAGCAGGCAGGGCGCTATCAGGAATTGCAGGAACAAAAGGCAGTTCTGACGGCGGAAATGCAAGCAGAGAAGAAAAAACAGCTGGAGCTTGAAAACCGTCGGGAATATTATAACAGTGACACCTATATCGAACAGATTGCCAGAGAACAGCTGGGCATGGTAAAGCCCAACGAAATTTTATATATCAACCGAAGTGAATAAAAGTCGAAGGATTTTTTCTGAAAAAAAGCCGCTGAAAGGCTTGACAGAAGTTGGACTTGCCGATATAATAATCAAGTCAACTTATGGCGGAGTAGCTCAGTTGGCTAGAGCATGCGGTTCATACCCGCAGAGTCGGGGGTTCAAATCCCTCCTCCGCTATTTTTCGGCCCGTTGGTCAAGCGGTTAAGACGCGGCCCTCTCACGGCTGAAACAGGGGTTCGATTCCCCTACGGGTCATAAACAGAATACTCTTTTTATTTTTGATAAGCATGGGAGTTTAGCTCAGCTGGGAGAGCATCTGCCTTACAAGCAGAGGGTCACAGGTTCGAGCCCTGTAACTCCCATTCTTTTTTTATGTACCCAATGCTTTTGCAAAAAAAAGCAGAGGAGCCCGAAAGCCCCTCTGCCTCAGATTATCGAAATAATCTGCTTTAATATAGCCTCGCTGTCCCTTAGGAGAAGGACGAAAAATGGGTGTAAGCCGGACAAGCCGGTTTCGCCGTTCTCCGCCGAATCGCCGCCCCTTGGCAGAACAGACAATAGGCACAAAAAAACAGCCGAAGCCATTTTTCCACACACTTTGTTCCTTCCGCCGCCGTTTGGCGAAGCAAAGGCTGTATTAACACAAGCCATATTATAGACAAAATTCGCCTGTCTGTCAATTAGAAAGAAATGGTGGCTTGTTTTGCTGTTTTTTGTGGACAAACGGGTCAATGAAAACTCCATGAAATGCTTATTGAAGCGGAAAGGAAGAGAATGATGCAGATACACCAATTTGTCATGGCATACCGTGGCGATCACGATAGAATCAAGGCTTTATTGCCGGAGGGGTATCTATCCCTGCGCCCTGTGCTGCGTATCAATGTGGAAATCATTGGGGCGGATACGCCGGAGGCATATATCCGAGTGGAATTTAATACCCCTGTGGCGGCGAAAGGAAAGCGGGGCTGGCTGAATTTAAATGTGTGGGAAAGCCCGAAAACCCCCATCACCACTTCTTTGGAGAACAAGCATCTGGGGGAAAGAACCCGTGGCACAGAAAATGCCGCAAAGGGTATGACAACTGTGTTTCATCTGCCGTTTCTGTCCATAGAATTTACCGGCGTGGGGATTGCAGGCGGGTGTCCTGCGGAAAACGATAATGATGGCTGTTTTTATATTTCTGACGAAAAAACGGAGTTTATTCCGGCGGAAAAAATCACTGCACATCAGGAATACTGTGATTGCGTATTCCAATGGACGGCGCCGTTTACAGAAGCCATGGGGATACCGGTGGAAGAAATTTTGGGGGCGTATCAAGTGGAGTTTGAAAGGAACCCTTTGCAGGAGTGAAAT